>JBGSBH010000031.1:0-15529 GCA_041730635.1 Cypionkella sp. | reverse complement strand
GTCGCGCGCCATCCGCGCGCGCAGCCGGGCGAGCGCGGGGCCGTACTGCTCGCGGGCAAGGCGGTAGGGGGCGAGATAGCGCTGGTCGAGCGTGATGAGGTAGCCGCGCTGGCCGGTCTCGGCGTTGAGCACCGCGCTGCGCACGTTACCGAGCTCGGCCAGCACCGCGCCCGTCCGCCGCGCCTGCTCGCGCGCGCCGCGCTCGGCTTCGATGGTCTGGAAAATCAGCGCCACCGCGCCGAGCAGCGACACCGCCACCAGCGCGAACACCGCCAGCGCGCCGCCGCGGGCGAGCGAACGGCGCCGGTCGGGCGGCGGGGCGGGTGCCTCCATCTAGTGCGCCGCGCCCCAGCTGGCGCCGCTGCCGATGTCGATCCCCAGCGGCACATCGAGCGCGACCGCGGGCAGCGCGGCTTCGGCCATCACCCGCTCGATCACCGGCGAGGCGGCGGTGACGTCGCCCGCGGGAAGCTCGAACACCAGCTCGTCGTGCACCTGCAGCAGCATGCGCACGTGGCCGAGCCCGGCTTGATCCAGCGCGGGCATCATCCGGGCCATCGCGCGCTTGATGATATCGGCGCTGGTGCCCTGAATCGGTGCGTTGATCGCCGCGCGTTCGCTGCCCGCGCGCTCGTTGGGGTTGCGCGAGTTGATCCGCGGGAACCAGGTCTTGCGGCCGAACAGCGTCTCCGAATAGCCCTTCTCGCGCACGCTCTCGAGCGTCGAGTGGATATATTGCCGGATGCCGGGGAAGCGCTGGAAGTAGGTGTCGATGATCGCCTGCGCCTCGTCCGCCCCGATCCCCAGCCGCCCGCCGAGGCCCCAGCGGCTGATGCCGTAGAGGATCGCGAAGTTCACCGTCTTGGCCTTGGCCCGGGTGTCGCGGTCGACGGTGCCGAACATCTCGCGCGCGGTGCGGGCGTGGATGTCCTCGCCGCTCGCGAAGGCTTCCTTCAGTTGCGGCACGTCGGCCATGTGCGCGGCGAGCCGCAGCTCGATCTGGCTGTAGTCGGCGGCGAGCAGGACATGGCCGTCCTCGGCCACGAACGCCTCCCGGATCTGGCGGCCGATCTCGGTGCGGATGGGGATGTTCTGGAGGTTGGGATCGGTCGAGGAAAGCCGCCCGGTCTGCGCGCCGACGAGGCTGTAGCTGGTGTGCACCCGCCCGGTATCGGGGTTGATCGCCGCCTGCAGCGCGTCGGTATAGGTGCTCTTGAGCTTGGTCAGCTGGCGCCATTCGAGCACTTTGGTGGCGACTTCGGCGCCCTCGCCGGCGAGCCCCTCGAGGATCGCCTGGTCGGTCGAGTACATCCCGCTCTTGCCCTTGCGCCCGCCGGTGTAGCCCATCCGGTCGAACAGCACGTCGCCCAGTTGCTTGGGGCTGCCGATGGTGAACTCGATCCCGCAGCAGTCGAACACCTCGCGCTCGATCCGGGCGATCTCGCGGGCGAACTCTTCGCTGAGCTGCGCCAGCCGCGCGCGGTCGACCTTGATCCCGTGGCGCTCCATCCGCGCGACGACCGGGATCAGCGGGCGATCGACCCGCTGGTAGACCCGCGTGCCCCCCTCGGCGGCGAGCCGGGGCTTCAGGCGGGTCCACAGCCGCCAGGTGACGTCGGCGTCCTCCGCCGCGTACTGCGTCGCCTTGTCGAGCGGCACTTCGCCGAAGGGGATCGCCTTCTTGCCGCTGCCGCAGATGTCCTTGAAGGTCAGCGTGGCGTGGCCGAGATGGCGCTGCGAGAGCTCGTCCATCCCGTGCCCCCCGCCGATCCCCTCGAGGCTGCGTCCGGCATCGAGGGCGAAGCTCATGATCATCGTGTCGTCGATCGGCGCGAGGTCGATCCGGGCGCAGCGCGCGAGGATGCTGATGTCGTACTTGATGTTCTGCCCGACCTTCAGCACCGCCTCGCTCTCGAGCAGCGGGCGCAGCGCGTCGTAGGCCGCCTCGCGCTCGATCTGCACCGGGCGCTCGGCGAACATGTCGCTGCCCCCGTGGCCGAGCGGAACGTAGCAGGCATCGTTCGGCCCGAGCGCGAGGCTGATTCCGGCGAGCTCGGCGCGCATCGGGTCGAGGCTGCTGGTCTCGGTGTCGACCGCCACCACCCGCGCGGCGAAGGCGCGCTCGATCCAGTGCATCAGCCGCTGCATGCTGGTGACGCACTCGTAGGCATCGCGGTCGACCGGGGGCAGCTCGGCGGGCGGCTGGCGATTGCCGGCAGCGCTGGCGGGCGCGCCGGCAGACTGCGGCTTCGCCGGATGGAGCTGGATCGGCCGGTCGGGGCTGCCCTTGCCGCCGTCCAACCGCTTCAAGAGGCTGGTGAAGCCGTGCTCGGCGAGGAAGGCTGCCAGCGGTTCGCGCGGCACGCCGTCGAGCTTCATATCGTCGAGCGGGATCGGCAGCGGGCAGTCTTCCTTGAGCTGCACCAGCGTGCGGCTGAGCTCGGCCATCGCGCGGCCTTCGACCAGCCGTTCCTGCAGCTTCGATGGTTTCATCGCCGGTGCGGCGTCGAGCGCGGCGGCGAGGCTGCCGTGATCCTGGATCAGCTTGGACGCGGTCTTGGGCCCGATGCCGAAGATGCCGGGGATGTTGTCGACGCTGTCGCCCATCAGCGCGAGCACGTCCCCGACCAGCTCCGGGGGAACGCCGAACTTCTCGATCACTTCGGGGATGTCGATCCGCTGGTTCTTCATCGTGTCGAGCATGTCGATGCAGCCGCCGCCTTCGGAGCATTTGCCGACGAGCTGCATCAGGTCCTTGTCCGAGCTGACGATGGTCACGTCCCACCCGCGCCGGGTCGCCTCGCGCGCGTAGCTGGCGATGAGGTCGTCGGCCTCGAGGTCGTCCTCCTCGATGCACGGCAGGCTGAACGCGCGGGTCGCGTCGCGGATGAGGGGAAACTGCGGGACGAGATCGTCGGGCGGGGGCGGGCGGTTGGCCTTGTACTGATCGTAGAGCGCATTGCGAAAGCTGGTCGCGCCCTTGTCGAGGATCACCGCGAGGTGCGTGGGCCCGTCGGCCTTGTCGAGATCCTCGGCCAGCTTCCACAGCATCGTGGTGTAGCCGTAGACCGCCCCCACCGGGGTGCCCGCCGGATTGGTCAGCGGCGGCAGGCGGTGGTAGGCGCGGAAGATGTAGGCCGACCCATCGACCAGATAGAGATGCTGCTTGTCTGCCATCGCAGCGGTGCTAGCAGCGCGGCCGGGGCGGGTCAGCCCCTATCTCCGGCGGCTGAATATGGCGGAAATCCGGCCATTCCTGGGCAGATTGCGGCAAAATTCGGACTGAATTGTGCAGTACCGCTTGCGCTGCCACAAAGTCGCCATTATTTAGGCGGGGCGCGGCGGGCTTTCGCCGGGCTCTGTTCAGAGGAACATCGAATATGCGTAAGATCATTCTCGCCGCCGCCGCTGCCGGCGCTGCCCTGACCCTGGCCGCCTGCTCGGAGAAGACCGAGGACGCCGCTGCCGAGACCGCCGACAACGCGATGGCCGACACCGCCGCCAACGCCGAAGCCGCCGGTGAAGCCGTCGACGCCGCTGCCGACTCGGCCGCCGCGACCGCGACCGAAGCTGCGGCCGAGACCGCCGACGCCGCCGCTGCCGCGGAAGCCGAGGTCCAGGACGAGACCGTGGCCGAAGCCAAGGCCGACTAAGCCTTCGCGTTCGCGAAAAACGAAGGGCGGTGCCGCGAGGCGCCGCCCGTTTCGTTTGTCCGCTTCGCGGCGCGCGGTAGATTGCTGGAAACTGCCATGAGCGGCGCGGCGGCAGCCGGCCGCGGCGCTCCCCGATCAGTAAGCGCCGTTCGCGTAAGCCCGGGCGGCGACCTGCGGCGCGTGGGCCGAATAGCCATCGTAGAGTGCGCGGGCGATGCTGGCGATCTTGGCGTCGCGCGCCGGCTTCGAACCCTGGCCGGTGACGTAGATCGCGACCGCAATCGCCCGGCCGTCGGGCGTGTGGATGATGCCGATGTCGCTGGCGGTGTTGCTCAGCGTCCCGGTCTTGTGCGCCACCCGCGCGCCGTCGGGCAGCATGCCGGGGATGCGCCGGGTGCCGGTCTTGCACCGTTCCATGGCGCTCAGGATCACCCGGCGGCTGGAGGCGGAAAGGAACTTGCCCTGGTGCAGCCCGGCCAGCAGCTTGACCATCGCCTGCGGGGTGGCGCTGTCGCGCAAGTCGATCGTGCGCGCGGGATCGACCTCGCCGTCGTCGCGCACCAGCGTGGCGATGTCGCGGGTGATGTTGAAGTCGGGAATCCCGTTGCGCGCCGCCCAGCCGTTGACCGCGCTGGGCCCGCCGACCACCGCCAGCAGCGCGTCGGTCGCCGGATTGCTCGAGCGGGTGATCATGATTTCGATCAGGTCGATCGCCTTCATGTACTGCCCGGGGCGCACCGGCGCCTTGCTGCCGGAAAAGCGCGGCGAGGCGACCGGCACCATCAGCGGAAATTCGCTGGTGAGACTCCAGCGGCCCTGCTCGACCCTTTCGAGGAAGGTCGCCGCAATGGCGATCTTGCTGGTCGAGGCCATCGGGAAGCGCTGATCGCCCAGCACCGAAACCTCGCGCCCGCTGGCAAGGTCCACCGCATAGACCCCGATGCGGCCCGCCGAACCATCGGCGATCCGGGCGAGGGTCTGTTCGAAAGGAGTGGAATAGACCGCGTCGTAGCGCTGCGGGGTGCGGACTTCGGTCCCGAGCGCCGCGTCGAACGCGCGGGCGAAGTCGCTGTTGTCGGCCGCGTGCGCCGCGGTGAAGCTCGAAAGACCGAGCGCGATTGCGGCTCCGAGCCGCGCCAAGCGTCCCACTACCATGACCCCCAAACTAGTCCCGCCATGCTTTGCAGCGAATTAACGGGGGCGCGAAATTTTCCACAAGCGGAGCGCGATGAACTGAGGCCCCGACGCGATATGAGGTGAGCAGCGCATGGGAACTATTGCGCGGCAGCACCAACCGGAGTTCAGGGGTCAGCTTCGCGCGTGCTCCTCGCGGGCGATCGCGTGCAGCCAATCGGCGTGGCGCGGGGCCTTCTTGGTGCGGCTCCACTCGTCGAGCATGATCGGGGCCACCCGCTTCAGTTCGCCGTACTGCTCGGCGGTGCCGATGTCGGCGGCGAGCTCGACCCGGTGGCCGTTGGGATCGAAGAAGTAGATCGACTTGAAGATGCCGTGATGCGTCGGCCCGAGCACCTCGATGCCTTGGGCTTCGACGTGCTTCTTCGCTGCCAGCAGTTCCGCCTCACTCCCGACCTTGAACGCAAGGTGCTGAACCCAGGCGGGGGTGTTTTCGTCGCGGCCCATTTCGGCCTGGTTGGGCAGCTCGAAGAACGCCAGCACGTTGCCGTTACCTGCGTCGAGGAAGACGTGCATGTAGGGGTCGTACTCGCCGGTCGAGGGGACGTGGTCCTCGGCGAACGCGGTGGTGTAGTCCATGCCGAGCACGCGGCCGTACCATTCGACCGTCTCCTTGGCGTCCTTGCAGCGGTAGGCCGCGTGGTGGATCCCGCCGAGCTTGATCGGCGCGGTTGAGGGGTGCCCGCTCATTCGGCCGGCTCCTCGACCTTGAGGGCGCCGCGCTCGATCTGGTCACGCTCCATGCTCTCGAACAGCGCCTTGAAGTTGCCTTCGCCGAAGCCCTCGTCGCCCTTGCGCTGGATGAACTCGAAGAACACCGGGCCGACTTGCGCCTGGGCGAAGATCTGCAGGAGGAGACGAGGGCTGCCCCCTTCGGTGGTTCCGTCGAGCAGGATGCCGCGCGCCTTCAACGCGTCCGCATCCTCGCCGTGGCCTGGCAGGCGCTCGTCGAGCATGCGGTAATAGGTTTCCGGCGGCGCGGTCATGAAAGGCACGCCGAGCTCTTTCAGCTTGTCCCACGCCTTCGGGAGATCGTCGCAGATGAGGGCGATGTGCTGGATGCCCTCGCCGTTGAACTCGCGCAGGAATTCCTCGATCTGGCCGCCGCCGCCTTTGCCTTCCTCGTTCAAGGGAATGCGGATCTTGCCGTCGGGCGCCGTGAGCGCTTTGGAGGTGAGCCCGGTGTACTCCCCCTTGATGTCGAAATAGCGGATTTCGCGGAAGTTGAAGAGCGTCTCATAGTAGTCCGCCCAATACTTCATCCGCCCGCCGTAGACGTTGTGGGTCAGGTGATCGATGTGGCTGAAGCCGGCACCCTCGGGGTGTCGCTCGATGCCCGGTAAGTACTCGAAATCGATGTCGTAGATGCTGAGCCCACCCTTGGCGTCGCCGTCGTAGCGGTCGACCAAGTAGAGGATCGCCCCGCCGATCCCGCGGATCGCCGGAATGTGGAGTTCCATCGGTCCGGTCTCGACTGCCACGGGCTCGGCGCCTTGCTCAAGCAAGTGCGCGTAGGCTTTGCGCGCATCGCGGACGCGGAATGCCATGCCGCAGGCTGAGGGGCCGTGCTCGCGGGCGAAGTACCACGCCGCGGAGCGCGGCTCGTAGTTGGCAATCAGGTTGATCCCGCCCTGGCGCCAGAGGTGCACGTCCTTCGAGCGGTGCTGCGCGATGCGGGTGAAACCCATGCTCCCGAACACCGGTTCGAGCATGCCCTTCTCCGGCGCGCAGAACTCGACGAATTCGAAGCCGTCGAGCCCGGCGGGGTTGTCGAACAGGTCGGCCATGCGCTGGTCTCCGGGAGGCTAGTTTCGTTTGAAACTAAATAGCAGAGCGCCAAGCGCTTGTCAAAGGCGGCGGCGCCGCCGGGACGGGGAGGAGGAACCACATGAAGTGTGGTGGAGGGGCACGCGCGGCATGGCGAAACTCATCGAGGACTCGCGATCGGCTGGTGCTCCTCCACCAGCCTGCGGCTGGTCACCTCCCCCGGGCGGGGAGAATTACCTCTCGATCCGCTCGATGATCAGCGCGGGGGCCATACCGCCCGCGGCGCACATGGTGATGAGGCCGTAGCGGCCCCCCGAACGTTCGAGCTCGTCCAATGCGGTGCCGACGAGGATCGAGCCGGTCGCGCCGATCGGGTGGCCCAATGCCATCGCACCGCCGTTGATGTTGACCTTTTCACGCGGCAGCTCGAGGTCGCGGATGAACTTCTCGGCGACCACCGCGAACGCCTCGTTGATCTCCCACACGTCGATGTCTTCCTTGGTAAGGCCGGCCTTCTCAAGCACTTTCTTCGCCGCGGGGACCGGGGCGTTGAGCATTAGCGTGGGATCGTCGCCCTGGTTGGCGTAGGCGACGATTCGCGCGCGGGGCTTGAGGCCGTTCTTCTCGGCATACTCCGGCGAAGTGATCAGCAGCGCCGCGGCGCCGTCGACCACGCCCGAGCTGTTGCCGGCGTGATGGAAATGCTGGATCTCGAGGTCGGGATAGCGGCGGTTGATCTGCTTCCTGAAGGTGGTCCCGCCGATCTCAAAGTCGGCGAGCTTGCCGAAGCTCGGCTGCAGCGCGGCGAGGCCCTCGGCGGTGGTCTCGGGGCGGGGGAACTCTTCGCGGTCGAGCGCGACCGAACCATCGGGATTGTGCACCGGCACCACCGACTTGTCGAAGCGGCCTTCCTTGATCGCCCGGTCGGCGCGCTTTTGGCTCTCGAGCGCAAGGGCGTCCAAGTCCTCGCGGCTGATGCCCTCGATGGTGGCGATCGCGTCGCCGCAGACGCCTTGGTGCGACTGCGGGTGGAGCTCGTCGAGCGCCTCGTGGCCCGAACCCATCAGCCGTGGCGGCAGCCCGGCATTGGCCTGCTCGGCGGCGTGCGCGGCGGTGTAGCTCATCATCTCGGTCCCGCCGGCGATGACGCAGTCTTCCATGCCGCTCATCACGCTGGCGGCGGCAAAGTTTACGCTGCTGATCCCGCCGCCGCAGAAGCGATCGAGCGTGGTGCCGCTGGCCTTCACGTCGTAGCCAGCGCTCAGCGCGGCCATCCGCCCGAGGTCTCCGCCCTGCTTGCCGTTCTGGCTGCTGGTCGACCAGACGATGTCGTCGACCGTGGCTGTGTCGAGGTGGTTGCGCTCCTTGATCGCCTTGAGGACCGTGGCAGCGAGGTGCTGCGGGTGGAGGTGCGAGAGCGCGCCCTTGCCCGGCTTGCCGATGCCGCGGGGAGTGCGCACCGCGTCGATGATGTAGGCCTCGCCCATGCTCTCAATCCTCTCGCTTCTGGAATCAGGTTGACGCAAGCGTAAACCTTGCCGACAACCCCCGCAAGACAAGTTGCAAAGCGAAATGGGAGAGCTCGCCGTGTCCGAAGAACTGCTGACCGACGTCCGCGATGGTGTGCTGATCGTCACGATCAACCGGCCCGAAGCGAAGAACGCGATGAACAAAGCCGCGGCTGAAGGGATCGCCGAGGCGATGGACCGGCTCGACAGCGACGACAGCCTGCGCGTGGCGATCCTGACCGGGGCGGGCGGTACGTTCTGCTCGGGGATGGACCTCAAGGGCTTCCTGCGCGGCGAGCGTCCGAGCGTCGAGGGGCGCGGGTTCGGCGGGATCACCGAGCGCGGGCCGGTCAAGCCGCTGATCGCCGCGGTGGAGGGCTATGCGCTCGCCGGCGGGTTCGAGCTGATGATCAGCTGCGACCTGGTGGTGGCCAACCGCAACGCCAAGTTCGGCATCCCCGAGGCAAAGCGCGGGCTCGCCGCCGCCGCGGGCGGGCTCGTCAAGCTGCCGCAGATGATCCCGCCCAAAATCGCGATGGAGCTGGCGCTCACCGGCGACTTCATCGACGCCCAGCGCGCCTACGATCTCGGGCTCGTCAACCGGCTGACCGACGGCCCGGCGCTCGACGCGGCGCTCGAGCTCGCCAAGGCGGTCACCGCCAACGGCCCGGTCGCGGTGCGGGTGTCGAAGCAGGTGATCAACGAATCGCCCGGCTGGCCGATGGCCGAGCGCTGGGCCAGGCAGGGCGAGCTGATGGGCCAGGTGTTCACGAGCGAGGACGCGCGCGAGGGCAGCCTCGCCTTCGCCGAGAAGCGCGCGCCCAACTGGAAGGGCAAGTAGTCATGGCGGGGCCGCTGGAGGGGCTGCGCATCGTCGAGTTCGCCGGGATCGGCCCGGGGCCGTTCTGCGGCATGATGCTCGCCGATCACGGCGCCGAAGTGATCCGTATCGACCGGGCGAGCGGTTCACGCGGCGGCTCGCAGCCGGTCACCTCGAAGGACGTGCTCGCACGCGGGCGCCAGTCGATCGCGATCGATCTCAAGAGCCCCGAAGGCGTCGCGCTCGCCCGCAGGCTCTGCGCGAGTGCCGACGGCCTGATCGAAGGTTTCCGGCCGGGCGTGATGGAGCGATTGGGGCTCGGGCCGGACGAGCTGCTCGCCGACAATCCCAAGCTCGTCTACGGCCGGATGACCGGGTGGGGCCAGACGGGCCCCTATGCTGCCTACGCCGGGCACGACATCAACTACATCGCGCTCGCCGGCGCGCTGGCGCACTTCGGGCGCGAAGGGGGCAAGCCGACCCCGCCGATCAACCTCGTCGGCGACTTCGGCGGCGGCGGGATGATGCTCGCCTTCGGGATGGTCGCCGCGCTGCTCCACGTCGCGCGGGGCGGCGAGGGCCAGGTGATCGACGCCGCGATGACCGACGGCACCGCGGTGCTGATGAGCATGATGCACGGGATGAAGGCGATGGGCGTCTGGCGTGAGGAACTGGGCGTCAACATGCTCGACACCGGTGCGCACTTCTACGACACGTACGAGACGGCGGACGGCAAGTTCGTTTCCCTCGGCAGCATCGAGCCGCAGTTCTACGCCGAGCTGCGCCGGATCGCGGGTCTCGCCGACGACCCCGACTTTGACGCGCAGCATGACCGCGGCCAATGGGGCGCGCTCAAGGCCAAGCTCACCGAATTGTTCAAGACCAGGAGCCGCGCCGAGTGGGACGCTCTGATGGAACACACCGACGTCTGCTACGCCCCGGTGCTGACGATGAGCGAGGCGGTGGCGCACCCGCACAACCGGGCGCGGGGGACGTTCGTCGAGGTCGGCGGGGAGATGCAGCCGGCCCCCGCGCCGCGGTATTCGGCGACGGCGACCGCCGCGCCGCGGCCCGCGCCGATGCCGGGGGCGCAAACCGATGCGATCCTCGCTTCACTGGGGATGGGGGGAGAGGATGTTGCGGAACTGCGCGACGCGGGGACTGTCGCGTAAAAGCCTGGGCCCGGGTCGAGCACGGACCGGCGTAACCAGGGTGAGTTCAAATCCATGGTCGCCCGTGCTCGGTACGGGGATTGCCGATCGTGCGGTGGGCTTCGCACGACGGCCCTCGGGAACAGGCGGGCGCTCGGGGCTTTCTTCCCGCATCCCCGGGCCGCTGGCTCGCTCGGGAGGAAGCAAGGGAAGCAGGATATGAAGAAGGTTCTCATGGTGGTCGCGCTGTCGAGCGGGCTGGTGCTGTCGGCGTGCAACACGGTGCGCGGCGCGGCGAACGACGTCGAGTCGGTCGGCGATTGCGTCGACGGCAAGAAGGGCAACTGCTGAACAACGAATACCGGTGCCGGGGCCAGCGCGCCCCGGCCCGGCCTGCTAGTGCGCGATGAAGTCGCGCACCTCGGTGAGGAAATCGCCGAACCGGTCATGATGCACCCAGTGCCCGGCGTGCGCGTATTCGCTGACGCGCACGTTGGGTCCGAAATGCGCCAGCCGCCCGTCTTTCTCCGGGTTGCTGGCCCACGAATCCGCGCCGTAGATCATCAGCGTTGGGCAGGTGATCGCGCCCCACAGCGCCTGCTGGCCTGTCACCGGCATGTCGTCGGGCGGCCATGCGTGAAGGTGCGGGTCGAACTTCCAGCTGAAAGTGCCGTCCTCGTTGCGCATCACCGCATGCAGGGTGAGGTGGCGCGCCTGCGCTTCCGACAGGTAGCTGTTGGCCTCCATCATCCGCTGCAGGCAATCGTCGAAGGTGGCGTACTTGCGCACCTGCCGCGCGCTCGCCTCGCGCTTTTTGTCGATCCACTTCGTCCACTGCTCGCCGTAAGGTCTTGCGCGGCGCTCGGCGATCAGCTTGGGGCTGGGGCCGAGCCCCTCGATCGCCACCAGCCGGCGGACGTTGTCGGGATAAAGCCCGGTGTAGCGGACCGCGATGTTGCCGCCCAGCGAGTGCGCGACGATCGTCACCGGGGCGAGCCCAAGCTGGTGGATCAGCTGGGCGAGGTCGTAGACGTAGCCCATCGTGGTGTAGACGCCGTTGTTGTTCCACTCGCTGTCGCCGTGGCCGCGCAGGTCCGGGCAGATCACGTGCCAGTCCTCGCGCAGCGCTTGCGCCGTCCAGTCCCAGTTGCGGCAATGGTCGCGCCCGCCGTGGAGGAGGATCAGCGGCGGCGCTTCCGGATTGCCCCAGTCGGCGTAGTGCAGCCTGGTCCGCTGCGAGATGTAGCTCTGCGAGGTGGGACCGCGCTCGACCATCATTGCCCTTAACGTAAGCGTCAAAATGCGTTGCAGATCGCTACCCTGCTGATACGTTCGGTCCAACCACAGATTCAGCGAGAGGACCAGCCATGCCAGTCGTCGACGTGCCCGATCCCGAGTTCATGCAGGATGAGGAGATCGCCATCTTCAAGGACGCGGTGGGCAAGTTCTACGAACAGCACGCGCCGCAAAAGCGGGTCGAGAAATGGCGCGAGGACGGGCAGGTCGAGGCCGAGTTCTGGCGCGAGGCGGGCGCGGCCGGCCTGTTGGGGATGACCGTGCCGGTCGAATACGGCGGCCACGGCGGCGACTTCCGCCACGATCTCGTCGTCCTGAGCGAACAGGCCAACAAGGGCGTCGACGGGTTTGCTGCCTCCTTACACAACGTGATCATCCTGCCCTATATCGTCCGCCACGGGACCGAGGAGCAGAAGAAGAAGTGGTTGCCCAAGCTCGTCACCGGCGAGCTGATCAGCGCGATCGCGATGACTGAGCCGGGCGCGGGCAGCGACCTCCAGAACATCACCACCACCGCGATCAAGGACGGCAACGGCTATCGCCTGAACGGCGCGAAGACGTTCATCTCTTCGGGCCAGCTCGCCAACCTGATCATCGTCGTCGCCAAGACCGATCCGACCGAAGGGCACAAGGGCATCAGCCTGATGGTGCTCGAGACCGAGGGCGCGGAAGGGTTCCGGCGCGGCCGGAAGCTCGACAAGATCGGGCAGGACGCGGCCGACACGTCCGAGCTGTTCTTCGACGACGTCTACCTGCCCGGCGACAGCGTGTTGGGCGGGGTCGAAGGGCGCGGGTTCTACCAGTTGATGGGCGAGCTGCCGCAGGAACGGCTGGTCATCGCGATCGGCGCGATGACGACGATCGAGAAGGCGCTCGATACGACGGTCGAATACGTCAAGCAGCGCAAGGCCTTCGGCAAGACCATCTGGGACTTCCAGAACACCCAGTTCGTGCTGGCCGATCTCAAGGCCAAGGCGACCGCGGCCAAGGTCTTCGTCAACGACTGCATCGCCAAGGTGCTGAAGGGCGAGCTCGACGTCACCACCGCCTCGATCGCCAAGTACTGGTGCACCGAGCTGCAGGGCGAGGTGGTCGACAAGTGCCTCCAGTTCCACGGCGGCTGGGGCTACATCAACGAGTACGCGATCGCCCGGATGTTCCGCGACAGCCGGATCACCCGCATTTTCGGCGGCTCGAACGAGATCATGAAGATGCTGATCGCGCGGAGTATGTAACCGACGCCCTCGCCCGAAAGGGGGAGGGTTGGGTGGGGGCAGCCGCGTCTCCGACGGCGCAAACCCCTCCACAACCACGCCGGCACGATTTCCTCCGGGCGACCTGGGCGGCCTGACGGGATGGGCGACGCGGTCGATGCATGAATCCCGTACTTGCCACACCTCGTCATTGCGAGGAGCCGCAGGCGACGAAGCAATCCGTCGCCCGCCCTCGCCGCGCGCGCTGGAGAT
Source organism: Cypionkella sp. (assembly GCA_041730635.1). Lineage (GTDB taxonomy): Bacteria > Pseudomonadota > Alphaproteobacteria > Sphingomonadales > Sphingomonadaceae > Tsuneonella. Next base: position 2,674 of record JBGSBH010000031.1, on the reverse strand, counting down.
GGATTGCCGCGCCGCTTCGCGGCTCGCAATGACGAACGAGCGTGCGGAGCGAACCTACCGCGGGCCGCCGTCGACCTGCACCAGCGCGCCGGTGGTGTAGCTCGAGGCGGGGCTCGCCAGCATCAGCGCGGCGGTGACGATCTCCTCCGGCCGGCCGGGGCGACCGAGGGCGACCGGCTGCTCGCGGCGCGCGTCCTCGCTCCAGGCGTTGGCGATGTCGGTCAGGAAGGGGCCGGGGATAAGCGCGTTCACCCGCACCTTGGGGGCGTATTCGGCGGCGAGGCTTACCGTCATCGCGTTCACCGCGGCCTTGGCCCCGGCATAGGGCACCACGCCCGGGATCGCCCGCAGCGAGGCGGTGCTGCTGACGTTGATCACCACGCCGCCCTCGCCCGCCGCCATCCGCTGCGCCACTTGGGCCGCGAGGCGGAAGGGGCCCTTGAAATTGAGGTTGAGCACACTGTCAAACAGCGCCTCGCTCACCTCGTGGCTCGGCATCGCCGGCCCCATCCCGGCGTTATTGATCAGGATGTCGACGCGCCCGAACGCGGCGTAGGCGGCCTCGATTAGCGCGTCGATTTCGGCCCAGCGTCCGCAATGCGCCGCGTGAGCGAGCGCGCGGCGGCCCATCAGGCGCACCTCCTCGGCGACGATATCGCACGCATCCTGCTTGCGGCTGGCGATCACGACGTCCGCGCCGCGCTGCGCCAGCGCCAGCACCATCTCCCGGCCCAGCCCGCGGCTGCCGCCGGTGACGAGCGCGACCTGGCCGGTGAAATCGAACAGCGGATCGGGCGTCATTTGCGTGCCTCCTCGGGGCAAGCTAGGCTGCCGCGACAGGCGCGCAAAGGGGGAGACGAGCGGATGACGACGTTTCGCGAAGGGCTGCTCGAAGGGCGGGTCGCCTTCGTCGCCGGCGGTACCAGCGGGATCAACCTTGGCATCGCCCGGCGCTTCGCCGCGCTTGGCGCAAAAGTCGCGGTGTGCGGGCGCGATCCGGAGAAAGCGGCGCGAGCGGCGGGCGAGATCGGCCACGACGCGCTGGGCATGAGCGCCGACGTGCGCGATTTCGGCGCCATCCGCGGGGCGCTGGAACAGACCGCAAGCGATTTCGGCAAGCTCGACATCGTCGTCGCCGGCGCGGCGGGCAATTTCCTCGCGCCGGCGCTGGGGATGTCGGCGAACGCGTTCAAGACGGTGGTCGACATCGATCTCCTCGGCACTTTCAACACTTTCCGCGCCTGTCACGACCTCCTCGCGAAACCCGCATCGCTGATCGCGATCACCGCCGGGCAGGCCGAACAGGCGATGGCGATGCAGGTCCATGCGTGCGCCGCCAAAGCGGGGGTCAACCAGGTGATCCGCACCCTCGCCATCGAATGGGGGCCGGACGTGCGGGTCAACGGCATCTCGCCCGGCCCGATCGACGGGACCGAGGGGATGGCCCGGCTCGCGCCCAATCCCGCGCTCCGGCAGGCGAGCGAGCACCGCATTCCCCTCAAGCGCTGGGGCCGGATCGACGAAATCGCCGACGCGGCGGTGTTCCTCTGCTCGCCCGCCGCGAGCTACGTCACCGGCGCGATCCTCGACGTCGACGGCGGCAGCTCGGTGGGCGACGCGGGCCGGATGGACATGGCGAAGGGGCTCGGCTGATCGGCGGCAGGAGCCGGTGCGATGACGCTGTTCGAATCGATCTTCGCGATCATCTCGGTCGTGACCTCGCTGGCGCTCACTCACCTGATCGCCGGCGTGGTCAAGCTGATCCGCCATGCCGAACGGAGCCGGTGGTCGTTCACCCACGGCTGCTGGATGTGGCTCGCGTTCGTGCTCGTGATCGGCAACTGGGCCAGCCTGATCGGCGTCCAGGGCAATGCGCATTGGCCGCCCGATCGCATCATCCTCTGGCTGACCGCGATGATCAGCCTCTACATATTCACCGCGCTGGTGGTGCCGGAGACGCAGCCGGGCGAGCCGATCGACCTGCGGACGTTCGAGCAGGACGAGAGCCGGCGATACATCGTCGCGCACAACGTCTTCGCCGCCTGCGCCCTGTTGCTGATATTCGGGGTCCGCGGGGTCGATCTCGCCACGGTGAAGCTGGCCGCCTTCCCCCTGGCGGCGCTGGTGCTCGGCCTGATCGCGATGGTGGCGGGGCCGCGCTGGCTGCGCGCCGCGATCGCCGTGGTGCTGGCGGTCAACGGCAGCGTGATGACCTTCGGCCTGCTCGCCGCGCTCGACCGCTGATCCCCCGTTACGGGGTCACAGGTCCGGCAGCGCCTGCTCGGCGAAGCCCCAGCCGGCGAGCGCCTTGCTCCGCGCGCGTTCGAGCAGCTTGTCGGCGTCGAGGATCGTGAATTCGTGCGCCGAGGGGAAATCCTTCAGCTCGTCCCACGACACCGGCACCGCCACCGGCGCCCCGGCCCGGGCCCGGGCGGAATAAGGCAGCACCGCGGTGCTCCCTCGCTGGTTGCGCAAGTAGTCGATGAAGATCCGGCCCACGCGCTTCGCCTTGCTCATGTTGGCCACGAAGCGGTCGGGGGCGGCCATGCTCATCGCCTCGGCGAAGCGCTTGGAGAAGTCCTTGTGCGCTTCCCACGAATGGCCGGGGGTGAGCGGGACCACCACGTGCACCCCCTTGCCGCCCGAGAGCATCGCATAGCTGGCGAGACCCAAG
>JBGSBH010000030.1:0-15791 GCA_041730635.1 Cypionkella sp. | reverse complement strand
GAAAGCCATCAGACGGTGCCGCAGATCGGCGCGATGGCGCGCGGCGCCCACCGCCGCAAGCTGACCCTCGCCGAATTCGGCTTCCGCCTGCCGAGCTGCATAGACAACCGCCCGTTGCGCTTCAACGAGTGGGACGCGATGCGCCCGCAGACGTTCGCGGTCAGCGCCACCCCCGGGGGGTGGGAGATGGAGCAGACCGGCGGCGTGTTCGCCGAGCAGGTGATCCGCCCCACCGGGCTGATCGACCCACCGGTCGAGATCCGCCCGGTCGAGGCCCAGGTGCAGGACTGCATCGCCGAAGCCAAGGCGACCGCGAACCAGGGCTACCGCACGCTCGTCACCACGCTCACCAAGCGGATGGCTGAAGACCTCACCGAGTTCATGCACGAGCAGGGCGTGCGCGTGCGCTACATGCACTCCGACGTCGAGACGCTGGAACGCATCGAACTCATCCGCGACCTGCGCCTTGGTGTCTACGATGTGCTGATAGGTATCAATCTTCTGCGCGAAGGTCTCGACATCCCCGAGTGCGGCCTCGTCTGCATCCTCGATGCCGACAAGGAAGGCTTCCTGCGCTCGGAAACGTCGTTGATTCAGACAATTGGCCGCGCCGCGCGCAATGTCGATTCCAAGGTCATCCTCTACGCCGACCGGATGACCGGCAGCATGGAGCGGGCGATCGCCGAGACCGAGAGCCGCCGCGCCAAGCAGGAAGAATACAACCGCGAGCACGGGATCACCCCAACGACGATCAAGCGCCAGATCGCCGACATCGTCGCGAGCACCGCGATGGGCGACGGGGTGCTGGTGGGCACCGGCGACGACGAGCGCAACAACCTCGTCGGCCACAACCTGCGCGCGTATATCCAGGACCTCGAAAAGCGCATGCGCGCCGCCGCCGCCGATCTCGAGTTCGAGGAAGCGGGCCGCCTGCGCGACGAGATCAGGCGCCTCGAGGCCGACGAGCTCGGCCTGCCCGACAGCGAGAAAAAAGCGCCGATCGTCGGCCGCAGCAACGAAGGCAAGCCCGGCACCCGCAAAACCCGCTTCGGCAAGACGCGCTACAAGAAGATGGGCGGGCGGCCTTAACAGCCATTTCGGGTCGCGATGGGCACGACGAAATCGGCGGGCGTCTGCGCCGCCCTCGTTTACCGCGCCCGAACGCGCTGCCATAGCGGCTCGCATGTTCGCCCGCTTCATATTTGCTGTCGCTGCCCTCGCGCTTGCACTTCCCGTTCTCGCTGCCGATGCGCACGCGGCCAAACCGCCCGCCGCGGTGAAGGAGTATCAACCGAACCGCGCTTCCAAGACCCTCGCCGGCACCTTCGGCGGGCGGGCGATGCGCTACACCGCGACGGTCGAGGAGCAGGTGCTCAAGGACGACAAGGGTACCCCCAAGGCGGCGATCGTCACTTCCGCCTACGTCGCCGAGCCGCGCGATCCGTCGCGCCCGGTCACCTTCCTGTTCAACGGCGGGCCCGGGTCGGGCTCGGTCTGGCTGCAGATGGGCGCGTTCGGCCCCAAGCGGGTGGCGATCCCGAGCGACGCGCGCGACGACGGGGCGCCGCCCTACCCGATCCTCGACAACCCCGATTCGCTGCTCGACGTCACCGATCTGGTGTTCATCGATCCGGTCGGCACCGGCTTCAGCCACACGATCGGCGAGACCAAGGGCGAGGAATACTGGGGCGTCACCAAGGACGCGAAGTCGGTCGCGCAGGTGATCCGCCAGTGGCTCGACGCCAACGGCCGGTGGAACAGCCCGAAGTACCTCGGCGGCGAGAGCTACGGCACGACGCGTTCGGCCGCGGTCGTCCGCGAGCTCGAAGGCGAATACAACGCCGTCGCGCTCAACGGGGTGATCCTGATCTCGACCGTGCTCGATTTCGGCGCCGGATCGGACACCGAAGGCGCCGAGCTCGGCTACATCACCACGCTCCCAAGCATGGCGGCGACCGCGCTCTATCACGGCAAGGCGAGCGCCCCGTCGGTCGCCACTTTCGCCGAAGAAGCGCGCGCGTTCGCCATCGGGCCCTACGCGGCGTTCCTGCTTAAGGGCCAGACCGCGAGCGCGGCGGAGCGCGCGGCGATCCGGCCGCAGCTCGCGCGGTTCACCGGGCTTAGCGAGGAATATCTCGAGCGCGCCGACCTCAGGGTCACCGCGGCCCGCTTCTACAAGGAACTGCTGCGCGATCGCGGGCTGACCGTCGGCCGGCTCGACGCACGCTATACCGGAAAGGATTACGACAACGCCGGCGAGACGCCCGACAACGATCCCAGCTTCTACGGCATCGACGCCGGCTATGCCGCGGCGATCAACGCCTGGATGCGCGAGAGCCTCGGCTACAAGACCGAGCAACGCTACGTCACCATCGGCAACGTCGGCCCGTGGGACTGGACCCTGCCCGGCGGGCGTGACGCTAACGCCTACCTGACGGTCGCGCCCTATCTCGGCCGGGCGATGCGCGAGAACGCGTCGCTCCGGCTGTTCGTCGGCCAAGGGTGGTACGACTTCGCGACCCCGTTCTTCGCCGCCGAATACGCGCTCACCCGCACCGGCATCCCGCAGGACCGGATCGTGTGGAAATACTACGACGCGGGCCACATGATGTACGTGCGCGACGAAGACCGCCGCCAGCTGTCGGCCGACGTGCGCGCTTTCATCCGCTCGCGGTGAAACGCGGCGCGATCCTGACACTGGCGGCGCTCGCGGCGTGCCGCCCGCCGGCGAGCGACGGCTATGTCGAGCGGATCGCGCTCGACGACGCGCGCCGCGGGCCGCAGGTGCTGATGACCTCGCCCGACACGCTGGGGGCGATCTGGGCCCCGAGCGGGGGACCATGGCGGATCGTGTTCGGCCATCCTGGCCAGGCGCCGCTGCTGGCGCTCGAATGCCAGGCTGGCGGGGCGATGCTGACCGTCACCCGCTACGCCCCGACCGAGGCGCGGGCGAAAGGGATGATGGCGCTGATCGGCAACGGCCATGTCGAGCGGTTGAAGGTCGATGCGACCGCGCTGCCGGGCGCCCGCGGGTGGGTGTGGCAGGGCCGCTTCCATCCGCTCGACCCGCGGCTCGACGCGCTCACCGGCGTCCGCCCGCTCGAGCTGACGATCCCGGGGGCGGGCACGCTGAAGCTTCCGGCGAGCCCCGCTCCGCGCGAGGTGATCGAGGCTTGCCGGGCGCTCACCGCACCGGCGATCGGCGCGGCGGCGCCCCGGCCAGGGTGACCAGGCTGGTGGGGGCAAGCACCTGCGGCAGCGTCTGCGCGTCGCCGCCGGGCGGATACCACAGATAGAGCGGCACCCCGGCGGCGCCGTGCCGGGTAAGGAACCGGGTGATCGCGGGATCGCGCCGGGTCCAGTCGCCGACCAGCGCGACGACGCCGGCCCTGGCGAACGCATCGCGGGTGGCCTCGCGCTCGATCGCCACGCGCTCGTTGACCTTGCAGCTTACGCACCAGTCGGCGGTGAACCAGACGAACACCGGCTTGCCCGAGGCGCGCGCCGCGGCGAGCCGCGCCTCGCTGAACGATTGCGCCGGGAGCACGCCGGCGGCGCGCTCGAGCGGCGGCCGGCTGGCGAGCGCGGCGGGCAATGCGATGGCGGCGAACACGGCCACCGGGGCAGCCAGCATGGCGAACGCGCGGGCCGAGCCGGCGCCCGCGCGCTGGCGGCGACCGGTCGCCCACAGCGCCGCTGCGAGCCCGCTCGCGGCGACCAGCGCGGCGAGCGCGAACCAGGCCCCGCCGAGCCGCCAGCAGAGCCACACCAGCGCCAGCGCGGTGAGGCCCATCGGCAGCGCCATCCACCGGCGGAAGCGCGCCATCCACGGCCCGGGCCGCGGGAGCAGCCGGCGTAAGGGCGGAACGAAACCGAGCAGCAGGAACGGTAGCGCAAGGCCCAGCCCGAGCGCGGCGAACAGCAGCATCGCCAGCGCCGCCGGCAGCAGCAGCGCCGCCCCCATCGCCGCGGCCATGAACGGCCCGGTGCAGGGCGTCGCGACGAAGGCCGCGAGGAGCCCGGTGGCGAAGGCGCCGGCGGGCTCTCCGCCGCGGGTGAGCGACAGCGCCGGCAGCTCGAACAGGCCGGCGAGGTTCGCGGTGATCGCCACCGCCAAGAGCAGCAGCGCGACCACTACCGCGGGCTCCTGCAACTGGAACGCCCAGCCGACCATCTCCCCCGCCGAGCGCAAGCCCAGCAGCAGCGCGCCGAGCGCGAGCGTCGCCGCGAGCACCCCGCCGGTGTAGGCCACCGCCTCCGTCCGCGCCTGCGCGTCGCTCTCCCCTGCCCGCGCCAAGGTGAGCGCCTTGATGCTGAGGATCGGGAACACGCACGGCATGACGTTGAGCAGCAGCCCGCCGGCGAGCGCACCGAGCAGGAGCAGCCACAACGGCGCGCCGGCGCCCTCGCCGCCGAGCTTGCGCAGCGGAATGCCGTTTGCCGGCACCGCGCCGGGCGCGGCGGCGAAGCGCACCCCGTCGCCGTCGCCGAGCGCGAGGATGCCCTCGACCCGCGCCGGCGAAACGACCGCATCGGCGAGCGGCACTTCGGCGATCAGCAAGTCGCCGTCGCGCGAGAAGGTTTGCACCGCGGCGTAATTCACCAGCTCGCGCTGCGCCACGAACACATGCGGGTCGGAGACCTCCATCGCTGCGGGAAGCGGGATGGCGAGGCGCAGGTAACGATCGGCCAACGCGAAGCTGGCGGGGCTGTCGAGCAACGGGGGGATGGCCGCCCGCCAGCGGTCGAGCCGCACGTCGGTCGACGGCTTCGCGAGATCGAGCGTCAGCCGGGCCTGCTCGGGGACGCAGATCTTGTCGGTACAGGCGAGCCATTGCGCATCGACCGCGATCGGCACCGGGGTCGCGCCTGCGGGCACCGACAAGTCGACGAGGACGGCATAATTCCCTTCGTACACGTGATTCATCAGGCCGCCGATGACCAGCCGCTGCGGCACCGGATACTCCGGCGGGGACGCCGTCCACCCCGCCGGCAGATCCCAATCGAGTTCCAGGCCGTATCCCGCGTCCCCCGGGTTAGACCAGTAGCCGTGCCAGCCGGGCCGAGGTGCGAAGACGATCGCCAGCGTTTGCCGCTGGCCGGGCTTGAAAGGCCCTTCGCTCACGAGCGAGGCCGCGATGTGATTGGCCCGCTGCGGCGCCGCGAGCGCTGGCGTGCCGAGCGCGCCCAGCAACGCGCACAACAGCGTAAACAGGGGTAACAGCCTTGCGCGCATCGTGCGGCGCGCTCTAGGACCGGGCCCGATGGACGACAATCGCGACCTGGTGATCCTCGGCGGCGGGCTGGTCGGGATGACGCTGGCGCTGGCGGCAGCGAGCAAGGGCATCTCGAGCCATGTCGTCGACCGCGCCGATCCGGCGGAACTGACCGCCGAAGGGTTCGACGGGCGGGCGAGCGCGATCTCGACCGCGAGCTGGAACCTGTTCGGCAACATCGGCCTCGCCGACGGGCTCGAGCCTTACGCCTGCCCGATCGAGCGGATCGCGGTGAGCGACCAGCTGAAGCCCGGCCGGATCGACTTCGTGCCCGAGCCGCACGAAGGTTCGCTCGGGCGGATGTTCGAGAACCGCCGCCTGCGGCTCGCGCTCTACGAAGCGGCGGGGAGCCAGCCGGCGATCGCCTTTCACCCGCGCTGCGAGGTGGCCAAGCGTACCCGCGGGCCCCACGGGGTGTCGGTGCGGCTGGCCGACGGGCGCTCGCTCGCCGGCCGCCTGCTGGTCGCCGCCGAGGGACGCCGTTCGCCCACCCGCGAGGCCGCCGGGATCGCGGTGGCCACTTGGGACTATCGCCACCGCGCGATCATCGCCGAGCTCGCTCATGAGCGCAGGCACGAGGGCACCGCGTGGGAGATCTTCTGGCCCGCCGGCCCGTTCGCGCTGCTCCCGCTGCGCGACGGCGCCGCTGGCGGGCACCGCAGCGCGCTGGTGTGGACGGTGAGCGAGGCCGACGCCGCCGGCGTGCTCAAGCTCGGCGAGCGGGCCTTCCACGCCGAAGTCGTCAAGCGGATGGGCGACCTTTACGGCGCGGTGACCGCGATCGGCCCGCGCAGTTCGTATCCGCTCGGCTTCCACCACACCGCGACGATCGTCGACCACCGCCTGGCGCTCGTCGGCGATGCGGCGCACGGGATCCATCCGATCGCCGGCCAGGGACTGAACCTCGGCCTGCGCGACGTCGGCGCGCTGGTGGAGGTGCTCGCCGAGGGCATGCGCCTGGGGCTCGAGCCGGGCGATGCGCAGCTCCTCGCGCGTTACGAGCGCTGGCGCGGGCTCGACGCGTTCTCGGTCGCGCTGGCGACCGACGGGCTGACCCGGCTGTTCGGGGTGCCGGGCCGCGCGGCGAGCGCGGTGCGCCGGCTGGGCATGGCCGGGGTCCAGCGGCTGGAGCCCTTGAAGCACTGGTTCATGGACGAGGCGCGCGGGGTCTCGGGCGCCTTGCCGGAGCTGCTCAAGGGATAGCCGAACCCGGCGAGGGTGACAGTGTCACCCAAATCCAACAAAATTATCCCGCTAAATCAAGGACTACCATGTTGGATTCGGGTTACACTCACCCAAGCCCCCGTCACGAGCCCCGCTCGCTTCGCGGGCTGAAGGCGTACGAATGGCAGCTTTGGCGCATGTAGGAAAATGAAAACTTGCCGGAGCACGCTTCACGCCGCGTCGCTGTTGTGCCCCATCGAGGCGAACCAGCGCTTCACGTTGCGCGCCGCCTGGCGCAGCCGCTGCTCGTTTTCGACCAGTGCGATGCGCACGAAACCTTCGCCATCCTCGCCATAACCGACGCCGGGCGCCACCGCGACTTCGGCGTGGAGCAGCAACTGCTTCGAAAACTCGAGGCTGCCGAGGTGCGCCAGCGCGGGCGGCAGCGGAGCCCAGGCGAACATGCTCGCCCGCGGCGGCGGAATGTCCCACCCGGCGCGGCCCATCGCCTCGACCAGCACGTCGCGGCGCTTGTGGTAGAGCGCGCGGTTCGCCTCGACGATGTCCTGCGGCCCATTCAATGCGGCGCAGGCTGCGGCCTGGATCGGGGTGAACGCGCCGTAGTCGAGGTAGCTCTTCACCCGCGTCATCGCCGCGATGAGTTGCCGGTTGCCGACAGCGAAGCCGATCCGCCAGCCGGCCATCGAGAACGTCTTGGAGAGCGAGGTGAACTCGACCGCGACATCCTTGGCGCCCGGCACCTGGAGGATCGAGACGGTCGGATTGCCGTCGTAATAGAGTTCCGAATAAGCGAGGTCGGAGATCACCCAGACCTTATTCTCCTTGGCCCAGGCGACCAGCCGCTCGTAGAACGCGAGATCGACCGTCTCGGCGGTGGGGTTCGACGGATAGTTGACCACGAGAATGCTCGGCCGCGGCACGGTGAAAGCCATCGCCCGCTCCAGCGAAGCGAAATAGTTCTCGTCGGGCGTGGTCGGGACCGAGCGGATCGTCGCCCCGGCGATGATGAAGCCGAAGGTGTGGATCGGGTAGCTCGGGTTGGGCGCGAGCACGACGTCGCCCGGGGTGGTTATCGCGGTGGCGAGGCTGGCGAGCCCTTCCTTCGAGCCCATCGTGACCACGACCTCGCTTTCGGGATCGAGCTCGACCCCGAAGCGGCGGCCGTAGTAGTTCGCCTGCGCGCGCCGCAGCCCGGGGATTCCCTTCGACTGCGAATAGCCGTGCGCGCCAGGCTTCATCGCCACTTCGCACAGCTTGTCGAGCCCGTGCTGCGGAGGCGGCAGGGCGGGGTTGCCCATCCCGAGATCGATGATGTCGCGCCCGGCCGCGCGCGCGGCGGCCCGCATGCCGTTGACTTCGGCGATCACGTAGGGCGGCAGGCGCTTGATGCGGTAGAATTCGTCGGTCATCGGTCTCGATGCATGGGCACGGGGTGCGAGGCGGAGCGTTTGGCTGTAAGCGATTTGCAACGCCCTTGAAACCGCCTTGCTCCGGAGACGCGCTGATGGCCGACGACCCCCGCCCCGCCGATCCCCACGATGATCCCGCGGCCGGCCTGTTCGGCATGCCGGGCGAGGCCTTGAGCGAAATGGGCCGCGAGATGTGGAACCTGTTCAGCCCGCCCGCCTCGGCATCGGGCTCGCTCGGCGATATCGCGCAATGGAGCGAAACCGCGCAGAAGCTGCAGGCGATGTGGTTCGCCTTTCTCGGCGAGCAGGCGCAAGCGGCGACGAACAGCGCTGCGGCATTCGATCCGGCGCAGTTCATGCTGATGAGCGAAGGCCTCGCGAGGACCTGGCAGGAGGGGTTCGCCGCGCAGGCGCGGCTGGCCGAGGAGGGGATGAAGCTGTGGCAGGGGGTGCTGGGCGGCGCCGGGGCGGGCGCGGCCAGCGAGCCCGAGCTGCCGCGCAGGGACAAGCGCTTCGCCGATCCCGCGTGGCGCAGCCATCCGGCGTTCGCGCTGCTCCACCAGACCTATCTCATGCTGTCGGACTTCTTCGTCCAGGCGGCCGAGCGGATCGAGGGCGTCGATCCGGAGAAGAAGGCGCAGCTCACCTTCGCGGTCAAGGCGCTGGTCGAGGCGATGAGCCCGGACAACTTCCTCGCCACCAATCCGGTGGTGCTGCAGCGCACGATCGAGACCCGCGGAGCCAATCTCGTCAAGGGGATGCAGCATCTCATCACCGACCTCCGGCGCGGGCAGCTCACGCACACCGATGCCGACGCGTTCAAGCTCGGCGAGAACATCGCCGTCACGCCGGGCAAGGTGGTGCACGAGGGGCCGCTCTATCAGCTGATCCAGTACACCCCGACCACCGAGCGCGTGCTCGAGACCCCGCTGGTGATCTTCCCGCCGTGGATCAACCGGTTCTACATCCTCGATCTGACGCCGAAGAAAAGCTTCATCAAATGGGCGGTGGACCAGGGGCTCAGCGTGTTCGTGGTCAGCTGGAAGTCGGCCGATGCGAGCATGAAGGATGTCGTGTGGGACGATTACATCCGCGCCCAGATCGAGGCGATCGACCGGGTCCGCGAGCGGCTCGGCGTGCCCGCGGTGCACGCGATCGGCTACTGCGTCGCGGGCACCACCCTCGCGGCGACGCTGGCGATCCTCGCCCGGCGGGGCGAGGCGGACAAGGTCGCCAGCGCGACCTTCTTCACCGCGCAAGTCGATTTCGAGCGCGCCGGCGAGCTCAAGCACTTCATCGACGATAGCCAGCTCGAGCTGGTCGGCCGGCTGTCGCAGGACGGCTATCTCGACGGGCGCTACATGGCGGCGACCTTCAATCTGCTGCGCGGTCGCGACCTGATCTGGAACTACGTGGTCAACAACTACCTGCTGGGCGAGGATTATCCGGCGTTCGACCTGCTCCACTGGAACGGCGACGTAACCAACCTGCCGGCCAAATGGCACGGCGACTACCTGCGCGATCTCTACCGCGACAACAAGCTGGTGGTGTCCGACGCGCTGGCGGCCGACGGCACCCCGATCGACCTCACCCGGATCGAGACGCCGATCTACATCCAGGCCGGCAAGGAAGACCATATCGCCCCGGCGGAAAGCGTCTGGCGGTTGACCCGTCACGTGCGCGGAGAGACCACCTTCGTCCTCGCCGGGTCGGGTCATATCGCGGGCGTGGTCAACCATCCCGACGCCGGCAAGTATCAGTACTGGACCGGGGACAGCAGCGCGCCCGATCTTCCGGCGTTCATCGCGGGCGCGACCGAGCATCCGGGAAGCTGGTGGCCGCACTGGCGCGCCTGGATCGGCGACCGCGGCGCGCAGACGGTCCCCGCGACGGGCAAGCGCGTTCCCGGAGGCGATGCCGACGATCCGGTGATCGAAAACGCGCCAGGCCGCTACGTGATGTGCCGCTGAGCTTCGCTGCAGCGCAGCATAATCCTTGACTTCGCAGCTGCAGCGCCTATTTGTGCACTGCAACATAGGAGTCACGGCATGCCCCGCCGCAAAAGCCGCGCCGCCACGGCGCAACCGGAAACCGCTGCGCTGCAGTCCGCACCCCCGGCCGAGCCGCTCGAGGTGAACCTGGCGCCCGTCGCTGCCGAAACGGCGGCCTCGACCATTGCGCTCGCCGCGGCCGAGCAGGCGCACGATGTCGAAGCGCCGGCCGGCGGGGACCCTATCCTCATTTCCGCTGACGAACCGAAGGACCAGACGATGAACACTGCCACCACCACCGACTTTGCCGCCGACTCGACCGCCGCCGACGCGCAGACCCGCGTCCAGGCTGCTTACGAGAAGTTCCAGAGCTACGCCGGCGAGATGACCGAGATGACCAAGGGCAATCTCGAGGCGGTCGTCGAGGCCGGCAAGATCCTCGGCCAGGGCATGCAGGACATCGCCCGCGGCGAGGTCGAAGCCGCCAAGGGCGCGTTCGAGACGCTGACCGCCGATCTCAAGGCGCTGGCCGCGGTCAAGAGCCCGACCGAGCTGTTCAAGCTGCAGGGCGAGATCGCGCGTCGCAACTTCGACACCCTGGTCGCGCGCACCTCGCGCAACGCCGAAGTGGGCATGAAGCTGGCCAACGACGCGTTCGCGCCGATCTCGACCCGCATGAGCCTCGCGGCCGAGCGGTTCTCGAACGCCGCGTAAGCATTCGCCTTTTCCGCGCGCCGATCTCTCCCCTCTCCGGGCGCGCGGCATCCAGCGGGCCGGACGGTGCCAGCCGTCCGGCCCGTTGCCGTTGGCGCGGGCTCAACCGGCGCCGCGCATCTTGCGGGCCGCCCCGCCGATACGATATTGCCTGGTAAGATGATCGTCACCCGCTCCGCCCTGAACCTGCCGATCCGCGCCGCCGGCCCGGACGACGACATCGATGCGGGCGATCAGGTCGGCATCGCCACCAAGACCCGCGCCAAGCCGAAGAAGCCGAGCCAGTACAAGGTCCTGCTGCTGAACGACGACTACACCCCGATGGAGTTCGTGGTGATGGTGCTGAAGCGGTTCTTTCGGATGGATCTGGAGCAGGCCACGCGGGTCATGCTCCATGTCCACCAGCGCGGGGTCGGGGTGTGCGGGGTGTTTCCTTACGAAGTGGCCGAGACCAAGGTGAACCAGGTGATGGACTGCGCCCGCCAGAACCAGCACCCGCTGCAATGCACGCTGGAGAAGGCTTGACGCGCACCCGCCCGCCCGCGCGGCCGATCACGGGGCATGACCGCGCGGCGAATTGCCGCTAAGGCGCGCCGCCAGCCCGAAAGACCCGCGCCCCCTTGTTCCAGTTCCTCCCCGCCATCGATCGCTACATCTTCCGGCTGACGATCGTCCCGATGCTCGGCGTGTTCGCGCTCGCGGCCTCGCTGCTGGTGCTCGACAAGATGCTGCGGCTGCTCGATTTCGTCGCCGTCCAGGGCGGGCCGATCGGGGTCGTGTTCAAGATGCTCGGGGCGATGATGCCCGAGTACGCCTCGCTGGCGATTCCGCTCGGGCTGCTGCTGGGCACGTTGTTCGCCTTCCGCAAGCTAGCCACCTCGAGCGAGCTCGACGTGATGCGCGCGGTCGGCCAGGGCTACACCCGGCTGCTGCGGGTGCCGTACATGATCGCCGCGCTGTTGATCGCGGTCAACGTGGCGCTGGTGTTCTACGTCCAGCCGATCAGCCGCTACTGGTACGAACGGCTCGACTACGAGCTGCGCTCGGGCGCGCTCGGCGCCTCGATCAAGGTCGGCGAGTTCACTACCTTGAAGGACCGGATGGCGCTCAGGATCGAGCGCAGCGAGGACGACGGCCGGCGGCTGGTCGGCATCTTCGCCCGCGTCGCCAACGCCAAGGGCCAGGTGCTGTCGATCTCGGCCAAGGAGGGGGCGTTCCTCGCCACTCGCGACAATCCCGATACCATCATCCTGCGCCTTACCGACGGGATCATCGTGCAGGACATGGGCGGCAAGGAGACGCCCCGCGTCCTCAGCTTCACCCGCCACGACCTGCCGATCGATCTGCCGGCCGTGCAGCGCTTCCGCGAGCGCGGCGACGAGCAGCGCGAATACATCCTGCCCGAGCTGCTGCGGATCGGCTGGGGCGGCCAGGCGGACAGCCGCGCCGAGCAGGCGGGCAGCCAGGCGAGCTTCAACTTCCGGCTGGTCGAGGTGGTGATGATGCTGCTGATGCCGCTGCTCGGCGTGGCGCTGGCGATCCCGCCCAAGCGCTCGACCAGCGCATTGGGCGTGTTCGTGGCGATCGTGATGGTAGTCGCCTATCACAAGATCAACCAGTACGCCGAAGACTTCGCCACGCTCGGGCGGGTCGATCCCACGCTGGCGCTGTGGATCCCGTTCCTGCTGTTCGGGGCGCTGATCGTGTGGATGTACTGGCGGGTGGCCTATGTCCCCGGCGGCCAGGCGATCGGCGCGCTCGAGACCGCGTTCACCAAGGCGGCCAAGCGGCTGCGCCGGCTCTGGCGCCCCACCGGGCGCGGCGGCGCGCCGGCGCTGGCCCCGGCCGAGTAGGCGCGATGCAGCTCGATTTCTTTCCCTCGAAAACACTCACCGTTTACCTGGCGAAGCTGTTCGTGGTGCGCATCTTCGCGGTGCTGGTGATGCTGGTGCTGGTCCTGCTGATGCTCGACCTGCTCACCGCCAGCGGCAAGATCCTCAGCGTTCCCGGCAACACGCAGGCCGAAGTGTGGACCTACGCCGGCCTGCGCGCGCCGCAGCTCGTCGCCCGGTTCCTGCCCTATTCGGTGCTGCTCGCGACGATCATCACACTCGTCGGGCTCAACCAGAACAGCGAGGTGGTGGCGATGAAGGCCGCCGGGATGAGCGCGCACCAGGTGCTCGCCCCGCTCCTCCTCACCGCGCTTGTGGTGGCGCTGGCCAGCTTCGCCTTCAACGAGCGCGTGGTGACCCGCGCCACCGCGACGCTCAAGGCATGGGACGCAGCGGGGTTCGCCGCGATCCCCGAAGGTTCGGGCGTGCGGGCGAACGTCTATGTCGCCGAAGGGCTCGACATCCTCGCCGCCGCCGGCGTCGCGGGCGAGGGCGAGCGGACCGTGCTGACCGGGGTGACCTGGTACCGCCGCGCGCCGA
Organism: Cypionkella sp.; assembly: GCA_041730635.1. Taxonomy (GTDB): domain Bacteria; phylum Pseudomonadota; class Alphaproteobacteria; order Sphingomonadales; family Sphingomonadaceae; genus Tsuneonella. The sequence goes on along the minus strand of JBGSBH010000030.1, from coordinate 2,784 downwards.
GCGGGGCGATTGCCGAGCAGGTGCGCGCGCCGCGCGCGAGCTGGACCGGAGCCGGCTGGAAGCTGGAGGACGCGGTGCGGTTCGAGGTCGCTTCGGCCCGCAGCACCCGGTTGGGCGACGTCATCGTCGGGCGAGGGCTGACCCCGCGCCAGGTTGCGCTCGGCGGGGCGGACCCGGATGCACTGTCGTTTCGGGAGCTGCGCCGGACGATCGCCGACTACCGGGCCGCCGGCCGCCGCACCGCCGAGATGGAATCGAAGTGGTGGCACAAGCTGGCCGGGCCGCTTTCGGCGGTGCTGATGCCGCTGCTCGGCGCGGTGGCGGCGTTCGGGCTCGCCCGCTCGGGTCAGGTATTCGTGCGCGCGGTGATCGGAATGGCGCTCGGCTTCGCCTACTTCGTGGTCGACAACGCCGCGCTCGCGATGGGCAACTTCGGCGGCTATCCGCCGCTGCTCGCCGCCTGGGCGCCTTTCGTGCTGTTCGCGCTGATCGGCGAGACCGTCCTGGTGCGCACCGAAGAATAAAATATGGCGGAACTTTGGCAGCGACCGGCGGTTTCACGAATCCCCTGACTGGAGTTTACGCTCATGAAGAAACTTGCGTTTACCGCCCTTGCTGCCTCGCTCGCTCTCGCGGCTTGCGCCGACAGCACCCCCGACGATGCCACCGCGACCGACGCCGCGGGTGACACCACGATGACCGAGCCGATGGCCGAGGACACCACTGCCTCGACCGATCCGATGGCAACCGACACGGGCATGGCCGGCGACACCACGGGCACGACCACGGGCGGCACCACCACCACTACTGGCGGCACGACGGCCGGCGGAACCACCACCGGCGGAACCACCACCGGCGGGACCACCACCGGCGGCACGACCGGAACCACCACCGGGGGCACCACCACCGGCGGCACCACCGGGACCCCGACCACCGGCGCTACGCCGCGGTAAATCAGCCTCTCCCGCCGCGCCGCTCAGCTGCGGCCGGCGGGCGAAGCGCCTCCGAGGCCATCGGCCAGCGAGGAGCCCACAGGGGCCGTCTCCAGCGAGGCGGCCCCTTTCGCGTGAGCCCCATGCGCCCCGGCGCGCGGCCTGCGCATCGTGCTTCCCGCGATCCGCCCGACCAGCGGCGCCATGCCGCGATGGTGCGCGCGGGCGTAAGTCTCCCGCGCATGCTCGTGCGCCGCGAGCCGGCGGTGCGCTTCGGGCAGCGCGTGGTACGGCAGCGAGGGCAGCAGATGGTGAAGCGCGTGATAGCGCAGGCCCACCGGCGCCCACAGCTCGGCGAAGAAACCCGGCGGCGGCACGTTGACCGTGTCGAGATACTGCGCGGTCACGCTCATCGGTTCGCCCTCGTTCTCCCACAAGTGCGCGACCAGCGTGCGTAGCTGGTTGAGCACCGCCACCGCCGATAGCACCGCCAGCGCGACCAGCAGCGGCCGCCAGCCCGCCCACACGATCGCGGCGACTAGCGCCATTGCCCACAGGGCCGCGCCGGCCTCGAGCCACGCGAACCGGCGCCTGTCCTTGGGGTCGGCGGGCCGCCGGCGGAACAGCGGATTGATTGCCAGCGTCGAGAACCGCTCCCAGTTCAGCCGCCGCAGCGGCGGAATCAGCAGCCCGACCGGGGCGAGCACGGCGAAGCGGATCAGCAGCCCGATCGGCGCGAGCAGCGCGATCAGCACGAACAGCGGCAGGCTCCACGGCTTCATCAGCGCGAGCGGCAGATATTCCGGATCTTCGCGCGTGCCGTAGCGCTTGCGCGAATGGTGGATGGTGTGACCGTCCTCGTACATGAAAGAGGGGGTCAGCATCGGGATCCCGACGAGCAAGTTCCACGCCGTGCGGAAACCCGGCAGCGCGTCGCGATGAAGGTGCGTCAGCTCGTGGATGAACAGCAGCGCGCGGTACAGCGCCAGCGTGGCGATCACCGCCAGCAGCGCCGTCAGCCAGCCGAACGGCACCAGAATCGCGCCGGCGAGCGCGGCATAGCCCACCGCAGCCGAGCCGAGCATGTCGGTCCAGTAGATCGCCGGCCGCGCCTGCCCCAGCTCGCGGGTGATCTCCGCCGCGGCGCGCAGCAGGGCCTTGTCGTCCTCGTCGCGCGCCCCGGCGTAGGCCGGGGCAGGCGCCGTGCGGGGCAGCGAAGGAGCGTTGCTGGCGATCATTTCCTGGCTTTTCCGAAACGGTGGCTCGGCCTATCCGGCGCGCACGGCTCTAGCGGCCCTAGCCGAAGCGACATGAACGGGGACAATCACGCGCGATGCGCAAGATAGAGATCGCCCCCGTGGCCAGCAAGCGCGACCGGCGCGAATTCGTCGATCTCAGTTATCGCCTGCATTCGGCGGACCCGAACTGGGTGGCGCCGCTGCGCAGCGAGGCGCGCGAGCTGATCACGCCGGGCAAGAACCCGTTCTTCGAGCACGCCGAGGCCGTCTACCTGCTGGCCGAGCGCGACGGGCGCGTCGTCGGCCGGATCACGGCCCAGGTCGACCGCAACCTGCACGCGTTCCAGGACAACCGCTGGGGGCAGTTCGGCTGGTTCGAGTGCGAGGACGACCAGGAGGCCGCCGACGCGCTGCTGGACGCCGCCGCCGCGTGGGTGAAGGAGCGCGGCTGCGACCGGATCGTCGGGCCGTTCTCGTTCACCACCAACGACGAGGGTCGGCATCGCGCGTGTCCACCACCAAGGTGCCTGTTTGGGCCAGGTGTTGGCAAACCTCGGCTGACCACTCCACCATGCGGGGCGTGAATGCACCCACGGCGGCCACAAAAGCATCGC
>JBGSBH010000029.1:0-15856 GCA_041730635.1 Cypionkella sp. | reverse complement strand
CGGCGTCCGCGCCGCGGGCCCGCGGATCGCGTTCGACGAGACGATCGGCCGCGCGCTCGAAAACCGGCTCGACCCGGGCGAGCTTTCCAGCCGCACGGCCGCCGCGCACATGCTCGCGCTGGTCGCGCGCCAGGCGGGCGGGGGCCTCCAGTACATGCTGTCCGACGAGGCGCTGGTGCTCGGCGCGGTGCTGCCAGAGGGCTGATGGTCCTTCGAGACGGGCCTTCGCTCTCGCTCAGTCCCTCCTCAGGACGAACGGGGACCTGGAATGAATTCGTTCGTCCTGAGGAGCGCCCGAAGGCAAAGCCTGAGGTCGCGTCTCGAAGGACCGTTTTGTGACGGACGAGCTCGTTAATCGCCGCGTCCCCTCGCCCAACTGGGACGAGCGGGCGCTGCCGATCTCGATGGTGGTGCTGCATTATACCGAGATGAAGCCCTTGGAGGCGGCGCTCGCGCGATTGACGGACCCGCAAGCAAGAGTCAGCGCGCACTACCTTATCAGCGAGGCCGGTGAAGTGATCGGGCTCGTCGACGAGGCCAAGCGCGCATGGCACGCCGGACAGAGCTACTGGCGCGGGCACCCGGACGTGAACTCGGCCAGCATCGGCATCGAGCTCGACCACCCGGGCCACGCGCTCGGCTATCGCGAATTCGCCGAGGCGCAGATCGATGCGCTCGTGCCGCTGCTGGCGCGGATCGTGCAGCAGTATTCGATCCCGCGGGCGAACGTGGTCGGTCATTCGGACGTCGCGCCCGCGCGCAAGATCGACCCGGGCGAGCTGTTCCCGTGGGATCGGCTTGCCGAATACAAACTGTGCCTGCCGCGGCCGGACAAGCTCGAGATTGGCGATCCGTTCGACAACGACGCCGCGTTCTACCTCGCGCTCGAGCGGTTCGGCTACGACGTCACCGACGGGCGCAAGGCGGTCGAGGCGTTCCAGCGGCGCTGGCGGCCGGAGAAGATCGACGGCGAGATCGACGGGCAGGTGCGGGCGATCCTGTTCCGCCTGCTCTTGGATCGCGACCAGGGGCGCGCTAGATAGAAGCCGCCAGGGGGCCGGGCAGCCGCGTCATCCGCGAGGATGTCGAGGAAAGTCCGGGCTCCACGAAACAAGGGTGGCGGGTAACGCCCGCCGTGGGCGACCACAGGGAAAGTGCCACAGAGAGTAGACCGCCTTCCGCTCGTCCTGCGCTTGTCGAAGGAGAGCCGAGGCAAGGCTGAAAGGGTGCGGTAAGAGCGCACCGGGGTGCCGGCAACGGCGCTCGCACGGCAAACCCCACCCGGAGCAAGGCCAAATAGGGGCCTCGCGCCCCCGCGCAGGCGGGGGCAGGGGCGTTTCGCCCCGAGAGGCCCGGGTTGGCTGCTGGAGCCTTGCGGCGACGCAAGGCCGAGACGAATGGCTGCCCCCGCGGGCGCGTCCGGCAAGGATACGGCGCGCGGGACAGAACCCGGCTTACAGGCCCCCTGGCACGATATCCGAGGTTGACTCGCGCGGCGCTCTTTGCGCAGCGCTGCGGCCATCGAACGCGGGCCGCAACGCGCCCGCAGCCAGGGGATAGCCATGTTGAATCGAAGCCTATTGCTGCTTTCCGCCGCCACTCTCGCCGTCGCCGCCGCACCCGTGCGGGCGGACGAGGGCATGTGGACTATCGACGGGTTCCCGACCGAAAAGATGCGCGCCGACTATGGCTGGGCGCCCGATCAGGCCTGGCTCAACAAGGTTCGCAACGGCGCGGTCCGACTGACCGGCGGCTGCTCGGCGAGCTTCGTCTCGCCCAACGGGCTCATCCTCACCAATCAGCACTGCGTGGCGAGCTGCCTGTTCGACAACTCGACCGACGCACAGGACTATCTCGCGCGCGGATTCACCGCCGAGCGGCGTGAGCTAGAGCTCAAGTGCCCCGGCCAGCAGGCGGAAGTCGTCACCAGCATCACCGACGTGACCGGGCAAGTGAAGGGCGCGTTCGGCACCCTCACCGGCGAGGCGCTGACCAAAGCGCGCGACGCCAAGATCGCCGAGATCGAGAAGGCCGGCTGTACCGACACCGCGACCACTCGCTGCCAGGTGGTCACGCTGTTCGGCGGCGGGCAGTACAAGCTCTACACCTACCGCAAGTATTCGGACGTGCGGCTCGCCTGGGCGCCCGAGGCGCGCGCCTCGACTTTCGGCGGCGATCCGGACAACTTCAACTTCCCCCGCTACGCGATGGATGCGAGCTTCCTGCGCGCCTACGAGAACGGCAAGCCGGTCTCGACCCCCAACTTCCTCCGGTGGAATCCGCGCCCGCCGAAGGAAGGCGAGGCGACTTTCGTGGTCGGCAACCCGGGCTCGACCAGCCGGCTGTGGACCAGCAGCCAGCTCGCTTTCCAGCGCGAGGTCGCCTTGCCGATAACGCTGGCGACGACCTCGGAGCTGCGCGGCCGCCTCATTCGCGCGATGCAGGAAAGCCCGCAGAAGGAGCGCGAGGGCAACGACACGCTGAACGGCATCGAGAACAGCCTGAAGGTCTTTATCGGCCGCACCAAGGCGCTCGGCGACCCCGCGTTCACCGGCAAGCTCGCCGCCGCCGAGGCCGAACTCAAGGCGAAGAGCGCGGGTAACCCCGCCATCGGCGACCCGTGGACCAGCGTCGATGCCGCGGTCAGCTCTTATCGTTCGTTGTACCTCCCGGCACGCTTCACCCAGCCGTCGAGCGATCTCTACGGCTACGCCCAGACGCTGGTGTTCGCCGCACAGGAACGCGCCAAGCCCAATAGCGAGCGGCTGCCCGGCTATACCGACAGCAGCCTGCCGCTCACCGAGAAGCGGCTGCTCGACCAGCGCCCGATCTACCCCTGGCTCGATCAGCTGACGCTCGAATGGAGCCTGTCGAAGGCGCGCGAGTACCTTGGGGCCGACGACCCCGACACCAAGCTGCTGCTCGGCAAGGCCAGCCCCGAAGGCCTCGCGCAATCGCTGGTCTCGGGCACCAGGCTCGCCGACCCGGCGGTGCGCAGGGCGCTGTGGGAGGGCGGCATCAAGGCGATCCGCGAGTCCGACGATCCGATGATCATCTACGCGCTGCGCCTCGCCGATCGTCAGCGCGAGCTGAAGAAGCAGGTCGACGCCGCCTATACCGGGCCGCTGGCGCTCGCCGGCAGCAAGCTCGCCGACGCGCGCTTCGCTGCCTACGGCGACAGCGTTTATCCGGATGCGACCTTCACGCTGCGGATCAGCTACGGCAAAGTCGCCGGGTGGACCGAGCGAGGCAAGGAAGTGCCCTACCAGACCACGCTCGGCGGCACTTTCGACCGCGCCACCGGCAACGAGCCCTACGACCTGCCGGCCGCGTTCGTCGCCAACAAGGCGAAGATCGATCCGCGCGCGACCTACAACTTCGTCACCACCAACGACATCATCGGCGGCAACTCGGGCTCGCCGGTGATCGACCGGGCGGGAACGGTGATCGGCGCCGCGTTCGACGGCAACATCCACTCGCTCGGCGGCAACTACGGCTACGACGGCACGCTCAACCGCACCGTCGTCGTCTCGAGCGACGCGGTCCAGGAAGCGCTGGAGAAGATCTACCCGGCGCCGGCGCTGGTGAAGGAGCTGGCCGCCAAGAAGTAGGCCGCCGAGCGCGGGCTCAGTCGTCGGGGCCGCGGGCCTCGCCGACGCTGCCCTGCTCGGTTTCGGCGGTCTGCAAGTAGCGGCGCGATGTGCCTTCGAGCACCAGCGCAGTGAGCCGCCCGCTGCGGTAGGCTCCGGTGTCGATGCCGATGCGGTTGCTGCGGGAGTCGACCCCTTCGGTGATCGTGTGGCCGTGGATCACGAGGTGGCCATGCGAGTCCGTGTGCTGCAGGAACGGCTCGCGGATCCACCGCAGGTGATGGCGCTGCTGCTCTTCCAGCGGCACGCCCGGCGCGATCCCGGCGTGCACGAACAGATAATCGCCGGCAACGAGATGGTCGCGGGCGGAGGCCAGGAACTCGACGTGCGCCGGCGGCACCGCGGCGCGCATCAGCGCTTGCAGTTCCTCGTAGGTCGCGTTGTCGTACGCTTCGCGGGGGACCCCGTAGCTCAGCACTGTCTGGCGCCCGCCGTGACGCAGGAAGTGCCGGAGAACGCCCGTATCGTCGAACGCCTGGAGGAACATCTCCTCGTGGTTGCCGGCGAGCAACTCCACCCGCCGCGCCGCCTGCCAGCGCCGCGCGCGCTCGACCACCCCGGCGCTGTCCGGGCCGCGGTCGACCAGGTCGCCCAGCAGCACGACGCAGGTATCGGCCGGGCCGCTCGCGCGGTCGTCCTGCTCGATGGCCTCGATCAAGGCTTCGAACAGGTCGAGCCGGCCGTGCACGTCGCCGATCACGTAATACCGCGAGCCGTCCGGCACCGCGTGGTGCGCGGCCACGGCCGGGCGCTTGAACAACTGGCGCAGCGAAGCGAGCATCGGGCGAGGGCGATCCGTGACGGGGAGGGGCCCCGCAAATAGGTGAGGCCCGGCGGCGCGGCAACCGCCGGTCCGACGCTTCGCGCGGGGTGATGCACGAACTCCACACTCCGGGCCGGGGTGGACGGCGCGAGCCTTTTTTCCTTGTGCGGCGCAGCATGGCTCGGCAAGTAGGAGGGGCACCCGCTTGAAGGCGATCCGCACGAAAGACGGATCCCCGGCAGGTGCGCAGGTGGGACGAAGGCACAAACCGAGGAGTTTGCCATGCTTGCGTCCATCCGCGGCTTCGCCGCCGCTACCGTAGTCGCCACCGCTGCCCTGTCCGCTCCGGCATTCGCACAAGACCAGGGTGGTGACAGCAGCTTCACCGTCACCGGCAACGTCACCCTGGTCTCCGACTACCGCTTTCGCGGCGTCTCGCTGTCGGGCGGGGATCCCGCCGTCCAGGGCGGGATCACCCTGACACACGACAGCGGATTCTACATCGGCACATGGGCGAGTTCGATCGATGACGGCGGAGCCGATTTCTACGGCGACGTCGAGGTCGATCTGTTCGGCGGCTGGAGCGGCGCGGTCAGCGAGGGCCTCGCGCTCGACGTCGGGCTGCTCTACTATGCCTACCCGGCGAACGCGAACGGGGTCGATGCCGAGTTCTTCGAGCCTTACGCCACGCTGACCGGGACGCTGGGGCCGGTCACCGCGAAGCTCGGTGCGAACTACGCGTGGGACCAATCGGCCATCGCCGGCGACAGCCTCTATTTGCGCACCGACCTCAGCGCCGCGATCCCGAACACACCGCTCTCGCTCAACGCGCATCTCGGTTACACCGACGGCGCGTTCTCGTTCGACCCGGATGGCGAATCGTTCGACTGGTCGGTGGGCGCCAGCGCGACCGTCCTCGGCAGCCTGACCCTCGGCGTGTCCTACGTCGGGGTGGAAGCGCCGAAGGTGAACGGCCTGACCGACGATGCAGTGGTGATCTCGCTCGGGGCGAGCTTTTGAGCAACGGGGTTGGGGCGGCCCCGCGGCCGCCCGCCGCCGGGCTCAACCCAGCGAAAAGTTCACCGTCGTGACCACGCGGACTTTCTTGTAGGGGGTGTCCGACACGCCCCAGCCCTCGCCGCTGCCGCCGTCGCGGTCCTCGACCTCGAAATAGCCCTGCGTCGCATCGCGGATCGCGCCGACACTGGTGCCGCTGTCCTTGGCAAATTGTTCGGCCGCGGCGCGGGCCTCTTTGGTCGCCTCGGCGACCATCGCCGGCGTGATCGTGTTCAGCCGGGTGAAGGTGTAGGCCATCCCGCTGCCTTCCTCGAGCAGCACGCCGCGGCCGACCAGGTCGAACTGGCGCGCGACCGCCCGCTGGGCGCGGGCGATGTCGTTGGTCCGCAGCGCGAGCCGCTGGCGGACGGTGTACCGGGTCACCCCTTGGTCGGTGAAAGTCGAGACGTTCGCGCCGGTGGGTTGCAGCGCGCTCGCGGGAAAGCCGAGCCCCGCGAAAAAGGCCTCGATCGCGGCGGTGTCGGCGCGCATCTTGGCCTGCACCGCGGCGAGGTCGGCGCCGGTGTCGGAGTAGGCAATGGTCCAGGTCGCGAGGTCGGCGGTGACGTTGCGTTCGGCCAGCCCGCGCACGGTGACCGCCCGCTCGGCCTCCTTCGCCCGCAGCAGGCCGTTGCCGAGCAGGTAGCCGCCGGCGATGAAGCCCAGCGAAAGCACAGCTGCGGTGCCGAGCGCGCGCAGCGTCTTGTCGTCGCGCGGGAAACCCGGCGTGGCGGTCACGGATTGATGGTCGGGTACGGTCATCGCGAGGGCTCCCGGTACGGCGCGACCCGTGCGATGAACTGTGCTACCCTGTCGATGAACCGATTTTGAACGGAGTGCCCGGCGTGAAGTACCTGCACACGATGATCCGCGTGACCGATCCCGGCGCCACCGTCGCGTTCTTCGAACTGCTCGGGCTGGTGGAGGTACGCCGGTTCGACAGCGAGCAGGGCCGCTTCACGCTGATCTTCCTCGCCGCGCCGGGGCAGGAAGGCATTGCCGAGCTCGAGCTGACCTACAACTGGCCGCCCGAGGACGGGAGCGAGCCCGAGGTCTATAGCGGCGGGCGGAACTTCGGCCATCTCGCCTACCGGGTGGAGGATATCTACGCGACCTGCGCCCGGCTGATGGCGGCCGGCCACACGATCTATCGCCCACCGCGCGACGGCCACATGGCGTTCGTCAAGTCGCCCGACGGGATCTCGGTCGAGCTGCTGCAGGAAGGGCACCTGCCGCCGCAGGAGCCGTGGGCGAGCATGGCCAACGTCGGCAGCTGGTGATCACCGCGCCGGCGCGGCCGGCGCCAGGCGCAGCACCGCGTAGCCCAGCACCAGCGACGCCAGCGTGCCCATCAGCACGCCGATCTTCGCCTGGTCGAACAGCGCCGGATCGTGCTCGAACGCGAGCGTGGCGATGAACAGGCTCATCGTGAAGCCGATCCCGGCGAGGATCGACACGCCCCACAGTTGCATCCAGCTCGTCCCGTCGGGCCGCGGGGCGATGCCGAGGCGGTCGGCCGCAGCGACCGCGGCGAGGATGCCCGCCTGCTTGCCGACGAACAGACCCGCCGCGATCGCCAGCGGCAGCGGCGCGAACAGGCCCTCGAGCCCCAGGCCGCGCAGGTCGACCCCCGCATTGGCCAGCGCGAAGATCGGCACCACGACGTACGCATTCACCGGGGCCAGCCGGTGCTCGACTTTCTCCAGCAGGTGGCGCCCGTCGCGCCGGTACATCGGCACCATCAGCGCGGCCACCACCCCGGCGATCGTCGCGTGGACGCCCGAATTGAGCACGCAGAGCCACAGCACCAGCGACGCTCCGGCATAGGCCCACAGGCGATCCACCCGCAGCAGGTTCATCAGCGCCATCGCCATCGCCACGGCAATCGCGGCGATCAGCCAGATGCCCTTGACTTGCGCAGTGTAGAACGCCGCGATGATCAGCACCGCGCCGATATCGTCGACGATCGCCACGGTCAGCAGGAACAGCCGCAGCGATCCCGGGACCCGCCTGGCGAGCAGCCCGATCACCCCCATCGCGAAGGCGATGTCGGTCGCGGCGGGAATGGCCCAGCCGCGATGCAGCCGCGGATCGTCGCCGACCAGCGCGAGGAACAGCGCCGCCGGCACCGCCATTCCGGCGACCGCGGCGATCACCGGCATGCGGCGGGCCTGGGGATTGGACAGGTCGCCTTCGGCGAGCTCGCGCTTCACCTCCAGCCCGACGACGAAGAAGAACAGCACCATCAGCGCGTCGTTGATCCACAGGTGCGCGTTCGCCAGCTTGGGGATCGGCGACCACGGCAGCGGCGCGTGGAACAGCGCGTGGTAACCGGCGCCGAGCGGCGAATTCGCCACCACCATCGCGACGACGGCGATGGCGATCAACAGCACGCCCTCGCGCGCGTCGGAGGTGAACAGGGCGCGCACTGGGGCGAGACGCTCGGCGAAGCGGATCGGATTGGGGGCCATGAACCCCTTTCGCCAAGCGCGGCGGATACCGCAACCCCCGGCCGGTTGACTCGGCCCGGAGCCGCACCTAAGGGGTCCGCGCCGGCTCCCCCGCCTCCCGCGGTTCGGGCCGGCTTAGTCCATCATCGACGCGGAATGGCGGCACCGCCGGCCCGCGAAGCTTACCGGACCCGCAGTTCTTGGCCGACCTCAACGACCCTCATTCCGGCGACGATCTCGACCGCCGCATCGCCGACGCGCAGGCGCGCCGGCACGAAGGCGTGACCAATGCGCAAGGCCGCGCGGAAACGCGCGGCTGGGCGGTGGGCATCGAGTTCATCGGCGCGGTGCTGGTGTCGGGCTTCATCGGCTGGGCGATCGACAACTGGGCGGGGCTCGACACCGCACCGTGGGGGATGGTCGTCTTCCTGGTGCTGGGCTTCGCCGCCGGGGTGCGCCGCGCGATGAAGACGTCGTCGCAGTTCGATGGCGATCCCGGCAACGATCGCTGACCGGCGCAGGATTTTCGAGGTTCCATGTCTAGCCCGATGCATCAGTTCGAGATCGTCCGCCTGAAGCCGCTGGAGGCTGCGGGCTACGACATCTCGTTCACCAACAGCGCGCTGTGGATGGCGATCGCGCTGGGCGTGATCGGCGTGTTCATGTTCGTCGGCACCGCGCGCCCGCAGCTCGTCCCGGGCCGCTGGCAGGCGGCGGTCGAATACGTCTACGACTTCGTGCGCAAGATGCTCGACGAGAATGTCGGGCCCGAAGGCAAGCGCTATGCGCCGCTGATCTTCGCGGTGTTCATGTTCGTGCTGGTGTGCAACCTTCTCGGCCTGTTGCCGTGGGTCGGCGCGTTCACCCCGACGAGCCACATCTCGGTCACGATCGGTCTCGCGTTCCTGGTCTTCATCGTCGTCTGCGTGGTCGGTTTCTGGCGCCACGGACTGCACTTCTTCAGCCTGTTCTGGCCCAAGGACGCCAACATCTTCCTCGGCGCGTTCGTGTTCGTGATCGAGGTGCTGAGCTTCCTCTCGCGCCCGTTCACCCTCGCCATCCGGCTGTTCGCCAACATGACCGCGGGGCACGTGCTGCTCAAGGTGTTCGGGACTTTCGTGGTCGCGTTGGGCTCGTTCAACGCGCTGCCTTACGTGTTCGGCGTGCTGCCGCTGGCGGTGAACGTGGCGCTGACCGCGCTCGAGCTGCTGATCGCGGTGGTCCAGGCTTACGTCTTCGCGCTTCTCGCATCGCTGTACCTCAACGATGCGGTGAACCTCCACTGACGGGCCGCGGCCTGTCGCCTGTTTTCGGTTTGGAATGAAAGGTTTTGGAAATGGACGTTGAATCGGCACGGGTTATCGGCGCAGGTCTGGCGGCGATCGGCGCGGGTCTCGCCGCGATCGGCGTGGGCGCGATCTTCGGCAACTATCTGCAGGGCGCGCTGCGCAACCCGGGCGCCGACGCGCAGATGGGCGGGCGGCTGATCTTCGGCTTCGCCGTGACCGAAGCGCTCGGCCTGATCGCCGCGGTCGTCGCGCTGGCGCTGGCGTTCAGCTGATCCGCGTGCGCCCCGGCACCCCGCGCGGGGTTCGGGGCGCGGCTTTCATGACCGACTGACAGGCGGCCGCGATGCCTCAATTCGACTTCGGCACTGTGCTCGTGCCCCAGCTGTTCTGGCTGGCGGTGTTCTTCGTCGTGCTCTACTTCGGCATCGTCCGGCTGACGTTGCCGCGGCTCGGCAAGGTGATGGACGAGCGCACCAGCAAGATCGATGCGGACCTTGCCGCCGCCCGCCTCGCCAAGAGCGAAGCGGACGCTACCGCCGAGCACTATCGGCTGGCGCTCGAAGCGGATCGGGAGACCGCCCGTACGGCGCTCGGCGAAGCGCAGGCGGCGGCCGCGGCGGCGCGGGCCGCGCGGCGCGCGGCGGCCGACCGCCGGATCGCGGAGCGCACCGCAGCGGCCGAAGCGCGGATCGATGCCGCGCGCCAGCAGGCGTCGGCTTCGCTGCGCGAGGTCGCGGCGGAAGGCGCGCAGGCGATCGTCGCCCGCCTGACCGGCACCTCGCCGGCGGACGACGAGGTCGCGCAGGCGGTCGACCGCGCGATGGTGCGGGCCCACTAGGACAGAACCAGCATGAGCGCGCTTCCCGCGATCGTCGAAACCCATCCCGCCGGCCACACCGAGGCCGCCGGCCATGCCGAGCCCACGCTGCTGGGGCTGGGGGCCGAGGGCTGGGTCTACGTCAGCCTGACCATCTTCTTTATCCTGGCGATCGTGGTCGGCAAGGCGCCCAAGCGGATCGTCGCGGCGCTCGACGCGCAGATCGCGCAGAAGCGGGCCGATCTGGACGAGGCGGCGCGCATCCGGGCGGAGGCGCAGGCGCTGCTCGACGACGCCAGGGCCCAGCAGGAGCAGAGCGCGCGCGACGCGGCGGCGATGCTCGAACAGGCCCGCGCCGAAGCGGCGGGCATCGTCGCGCAGGCCGAAGCGGACACCGGCCGGATGATCGAACGCCGCGAGGCGGTTGCGACCGCCAAGATCGAAGCCGCCGAGCGCGCCGCGGTCGAAGGCGTTCGGCGCGAGGCGGCGGGCCTCGCCGCGCACGCCGCGCGCGCCCTGATCGCTGCCCGCCATGGTGCCGCGGCCGACCGCGAGATGGCCGACCGGATCATCGCCGGCATCTGAGCCGGCCCCCACGGGTCAGGGCTCGAAAACCACCTTCCCGACCAGCTCGCCCGCCGCGATCGCGGCGAAGCCGTCATGCCAGCGCTCGAGCGGGAGGAGACGGTCGATCACCGGGCGGATCGCCCCGGCGCCGGCGAGGCGGCCGACCTCGGCGGCGATCGCGGCGCCGCGCGCGGGAAACCGGCGCGCGTACTCGCCCGCCCGCACGCCGACGACCGAGAACCCCTTGATCAGGGGTATGTTCACCGCGATCTGCGGAATGCGCCCGGCGACGAAGCCGATCACCAGCAGCTTGCCGCCGAAGGCGACGCAGCGGGTGCTCTCGTCGAACACGTCGCCGCCGACGGGATCGAACACCAGCTCGCACAGCCCGCCGCCGGTGAGCTCGGCGACCGCCTCGCGAAACCGGCCCTCGTTGACGATCGCCGCCTCGGGGCGGACTGCGCCGCGGATGCGCTCGAGCTTCGCGGGATCGCGAGTGGCGGCGATCACCCGTGCGCCGAGCGCGCGGGCGAGATCGCACGCGGCGAGCCCGACCCCGCCGCTGGCGCCGTGGACCAGCACCCATTGGTCCGGCTGCAACCCGCCGAGCTCGACCAGCGCGGTCCACGCGGTGGTGTAAGCGGCGCCGAGCGCGGCGGCAGCCGGCCAGTCGAGCGCGTCCGGCACCGGCCGCAGCGCACCGGCGGGCAGCGCCGCGAGCTCGGCGAAGGCTCCGGTCTTGGCGCCGCCCATCACCCGCTGGCCGCGCGCGAAGCCGCTGCTTCCCGGATCGATCACCTCGCCGGCCAGCTCGAGCCCGGCGGTGAAGGGCACCGCGGGTTTGAACTGGTAGCCGCCGCGGGTCATCAGCAAGTCGGGGTAGTTGAGCGACGCCGCGCGCACCCGCACCAGCACATCGCCGGTATCCGGCGGCGGCGCGGGCACATCGGCCAGGCGCACGCCCGACAGGTCGTCGGACAGGCGCTCGACCCGCAGCGCCTTCATCGGCTCAGAAGCTGAGCCTTCATCGGCTCAGAAGCTGTCCTTGGCGGCGCGCAAGGCGGCGAACGTCTCGTGTGGGGCGGAGCCGCCCCAGCGGGCGCGCAGCTCGGCGTTGTCCGCACGCAAGAAGGGGTTGGTGGCGAGCTCGCGCTCGAGCTTGGTCGGCACGGTCGGCTCGCGCCGGGCGCGGCGCTCCTCGATCTCGGCGGCGTAGGCCAGGAGCTCGGCGTTCGCGGGATCGGCGTGGAGCGCGAAGCGGGCATTGGACTGGGTATATTCGTGCGCGCAGTAAAGCATCGTCTGCGGGGGGAGCGCGCGGATGCGCTCGAGGCTGGCCCAGAACTGCCCGGGCTCGCCTTCGAACATGCGCCCGCAACCCAAGGCGAACACGCTGTCGCCGACGAACGCCACCTCGTCGTCGGCGAGGTGGTAAGCGATATGGCCGTTGGTGTGCCCGCCGACGTCGATCACCGCCGCCTCGTGCTCGCCGAGGGCGACGACGTCGCCGTCAGCGACGACCCGGTCGATCGGCGAGATCCGTTCGACTTCGGCTGGGGCGACGATCGTGCACCCGGTCACCGCCTTGATCGCCGCGTTGCCGCCGGCGTGATCGGGGTGCCAGTGGGTGTTCCAGATCTGGGTGATCTGCCACCCGCGCTCGGCCGCTGCCTTGAGGTAGGCGTCGGCATCGGGCGTATCGACCGCGACCGTCTCCTCGCTCGCCGGGTCGTGGACCAGGAAGCCGTAGTTGTCGCTGAGGCAGGGGAACTGGTGTATCTCGAGGGGCATCGCGGCAAGGTAGGCGCTCGCGGCCCCATAGGAAAGGCCCGCCCGCTCGGATGAGCAGGCGGGCCTTTTTCTTTGTGATCCCCAGCGAAGGCTGGGGTCTCCGGCCGGATGGCGCTTCGTCCCCTGAGGTCCCCGCCTGCGCTGGGACTCACGCGATCCTTCAGCTCCTCAGGATGATCGGGGGAGGCAAGCGCAACCCTGTTCGCCCTGAGGAGCCTGAAGACGCAGTCTGAAGGCGTCTCGAAGGGGAGGGCGCTACTCGCTCTTCGCCTTCAGCGCTTCGCCGAGGATGTCGCCCAGCGAGGCGCCCGAATCGGACGAGCCGTACTGCTCGACCGCCTGCTTCTCTTCGGCGATCTGGCGGGCCTTGACCGAGAAGTTGGGCTTCTTGGAACGGTCGAAGCCGATCACCATCGCATCGAGCTTCTGGCCGACCTGGAAGCGGGCGGGGCGCTGCTCGTCGCGGGCGCGGCCGAGGTCCGAGCGCTTGATGAAGCCGGTCGCGCCGTCTTCGCCGACCTGCACCTCGAGCCCGCCGTCGCGGACCTCGAGCACGGTCACGGTGACGACGTCGTTCTTCTTGACGCTCGCGCCGCCCGCCGCCGCGCCGCCCGCGGTGGGGGCGCCCTTCTCGAGCTGCTTCATGCCGAGGCTGATGCGCTCCTTCTCGACGTCGACGTCGAGCACGATCGCCTCGACCTCTTCGCCCTTGCGGTGCAACGCCAGCGCGTCCTCGCCCGAAATGCCCCAGGCGATGTCCGACATGTGAACCATCCCGTCGACGTCGCCCGGCAGGCCGACGAACAGGCCGAACTCGGTGGCGTTCTTGACCTCGCCGGTGACCTTCGAGCCGACCGGGTGGCTTTCCGCGAACTCTTCCCACGGATTGCGCTGGGCCTGCTTGAGGCCGAGGCTGATGCGGCGCTTGTCGCTGTCGACCTCGAGCACCATCACGTCGACTTCCTGGCTGGTGCTGACGATCTTGCCGGGGTGGACGTTCTTCTTGGTCCAGCTCATCTCGCTGACGTGGACCAGGCCCTCGATGCCCGGCTCGATCTCGACGAAGGCGCCATATTCGGTGATGTTGGTCACCGTGCCCTTCATCTTCATGCCGATCGGGTACTTGGCGGCGACGCCGTCCCACGGATCGCTCTCGAGCTGCTTCATGCCGAGGCTGATGCGCTGCGTCTCGGGGTTGATGCGGACGATCTGCACCTTCACCGTGTCGCCGATGTTGATCACCTCGCTCGGATGGTTGACCCGCTTGTAGCTCATGTCGGTGACGTGCAGCAGCCCGTCGATCCCGCCGAGGTCGACGAACGCGCCGTAGTCGGTGATGTTCTTCACCACGCCGTCGATGATCTGGCCCTCGGCGAGCTTGTCGATCAGCTCGCTGCGCTGCTCGGCGCGGGTCTCCTCGAGCACCGCGCGGCGGCTGACGACGATGTTGCCGCGGCGGCGGTCCATCTTGAGGATCTGGAACGGCTGCGGCATGTCCATCAGCGGGCCGACGTCGCGCACCGGACGGATGTCGACCTGGCTGCCGGGGAGGAACGCGACGGCGCCGTCGAGGTCGACGGTGAAGCCGCCCTTGACGCGGCCGAAGATGCGCCCTTCGACGCGCTTGCCTTCGCCGAACTCGCTCTCGAGCTTGTCCCACGCGGCTTCGCGGCGGGCGCGGTCGCGGCTGAGCATCGCTTCGCCGTCGGCGTTCTCGACCCGGTCGACGAACACCTCGACCTCGCTGCCGACGGTGAGGCCGTGTTCGCCTTCGCCGTTCTCGCCGCGGGCGAATTCCTTGAGCGGCACGCGGCCTTCGCTCTTGAGGCCGACGTCGATCACCGCGACGCCGTTCTCGATCGCGGTCACCGTGCCCTTGACGACGCGGCCTTCGAAGCCTTCGTCGCCGGCGCCGCCGAGCTGTTCGTTGAGCAGCGCCTCGAAATCGGCGCGGGTGGGATTGGCTGTCGAAGCCATGCTGGTGTCCTTCACGTTTGCTACCGGCCACCGGTTCTACCGGGGTCTTTCTCCGCGTCGGCGGGATTGCTTCCGCGGGCCAAGAGGGCCGTGTCTCCGCGGAACCGAACGCGCCGCAAAGGTCCGCTCGGGCCGAAGCCGCCGGACGGGCGCGCGCTTAGGCGGGGCGGGGGGCAAAGGCAAGGAAAAGCGGGGGGTGTTGACACCTGTGACAGGGTTCAGGGCCGTTTGGGCGCCGAACTGTCACTTTCGCGGCGCGAGGCGTCGCCTTGCCGGGAGGGGTGTCACCTTTGCCGCGCGAAGTGTCACCTTGGCTCGCGCGGGAGCGGCTCATGGCGCCGGATCGCCTCGACCGCCGCGATCGCCGCGGCCAGCGCCTGCTCCCGGGACAGCGCCGAGGTATCGAGCACCCACGCGCCTTCGGCGACCCGCAGCGGCGCATCGGCGCGGCCCATGTCGCGCGCGTCGCGCCGCCGGATATCCTCGGCGATCTGCTCGAGCGAGACCTCGTCGCCGCGCTCGCGCAGCTCGCGATAGCGCCGCTCGGCGCGCGCCTCGACGCTGGCGGTGACGAACAGCTTCACCTGCGCATCCGGGGCGATCACCGTGCCGATGTCGCGCCCGTCGAGCACGGCGCCGCCCGGCCGGGTGGCGAAGGCGCGCTGGCGTTCGTAGAGCGACCGCCGCACCGCGGGGTGCACGGAGACCCGGCTCGCGAGCCCGCCGGTTTCCTCGCTGCGCAGTTGCGGGTCGGCGAGCAATGCGTCGGGAAAGCGGGTCGCGGCGAGCGCATCGGCGCCGCTGTCGGGGTCGCCGCCGTCGAGCCAGACCTGGCGCCCGACCGCGCGGTAGAGCAGGCCGGTGTCGAGATGCGGCAGACCGTAGTGCTGCGCGAGCCCGCGCGCGATCGTGCCCTTGCCGCTGGCGGTGGGGCCGTCGACCGCGATGATCACTCGCCCCTCCCGCCAGCGGGCGGGGTCGGGGGGGGGCCCGCAGTGGTTCCGCTTGGGTGGCCCACCCCTAATTCCTCCCGCAAGCGGGAGGGGGACCTTAGCGCCTTGGCGAGGCCGTAGAGCGCGATCGCCGCCCAGAAGCCTTCGAGGACCAGGCTGGCGAGGTTGGTGTGCACCAGCAGCGATACCGTCAGCAGCGCCGCGCCGGCAAGGTTGGTGCCGTGGAGCACGAACGGGTTCGGCCGGTCGCGGAAGGTGAGGTACGCGTAGGCCGCGATGATGCAGAACGTGCCGGCGAACCCGATCCAGTTGGCGAGCTGGGGATCGAGGGGGAGGGTCACGGGAGCAACTTCCGGAAATTGAATTCGTCATCCCCGCGGAGGCGGGGATCCATTTTCGAACGGCCGGAGCTGGATCCCCGCTTTCGCGGGGATGACATCAAGGATGTCTCGGGCAACGTTCTTCAAGACGGTGACAGCGTAACCATCGCCAAGGACCTCAAGGTCAAGGGCAGCTCAACCGCGATTAAGGTTGGCACCAAGG
>JBGSBH010000028.1:0-16009 GCA_041730635.1 Cypionkella sp. | reverse complement strand
CGAACGCTGGCTGGCTGTACAAGCCTATCTGCGCCTATACCTGTCGCCCCAGCAGGTATGCGGACGCCTTGCGCTTGAGGGCGCTGCGACCATCAGTCATGAAAGCATTTACCGGCGCGTGTACGCCGCCAAAGCCCAAGGCGGGGATCCGCTCGCGCGACGCCATCCATGCGGCGAGGTCGAGCTTGGCCCGCTCGGTGTAGGCCTCCTTGCGCGCCTTCTTGCGCACCTCCGGGAGCGGCGGGAACAGGCCGAAGTTGACGTTCATCGGCTGAAAGGTCTCGGCCTCGGCATCTCCGGTGATATGCGCCAGCAAGGCGCCCATCGCGGTAGTGCGGGGCGGGGCGGTCCAGCGCTCGCCAGCCAGCTCCGCCGCGGTCATCAGCCCGGCCATCAGTCCCACCGCCGCGCTTTCGACATAGCCCTCGCACCCGGTGATCTGGCCGGCGAAGCGGATATGCTCGGCTCCCTTCAACCGCAGCTCCCGGTCGAGCACCAGCGGCGAGTTGAGGAAAGTGTTGCGGTGGAGCCCGCCGAGCCGCGCGAACTCGGCGTTCTCCAGCCCCGGGATGGTGCGGAACAGCCGCACCTGCTCGGCATGCTTCAGCTTGGTCTGGAAGCCAACCATGTTCCACAGCGTGCCGAGCTTGTTGTCCTGCCGTAGCTGGACGACCGCGTAGGGCCAGCGCCCCGCGGGGTGCTCGCGCGTCGCCCAGTGCGGGTTGTCGAGGCCGACCGGCTTCATCGGGCCGAAGCGCAGCGTATCGCGCCCACGCTCGGCCATCACCTCGATCGGCATGCACCCTTCGAAATAGGGGGTGTCGGTCTCCCAGTCGCGGAACGCGATCTTCTCGCCCTCGAGCAGGCCCTGCACGAAGGCGGCGTATTGCTCGCGATTCATCGGGCAGTTGATGTAGTCCTTCCCCCCTTTGTCCCACCGCGCGGCCATCCACGCCACGCTCATGTCGATGCTGTCGCGGTGGACGATCGGCGCGATCGCATCGAAGAACGCCAGGCTGTCGTGCCCGGTCGCGGCGGCGATGCTGTGCGCCAGCGCGGCCGCGGTGAGCGGGCCGGTGGCGACGATGGTGAGCCCGGCGGCGGGCAGCGCGTCGACCCGCTCGCGCACCACCTCGAGCGACGGCAGCGCGGCGAGCTCGCGCTCGACCGCGGCCGAGAAGACCTCGCGGTCGACGGCCATGGCCGACCCCGCCGGTACCCGTGCCTCCTCGCCCGCGCGCATCACCAGGCTGTCGAGTCGGCGCATCTCGTAATGCAGCAGGCCGACGGCGTTGCGCTCGCCGTCGTCGGAGCGGAAGCTGTTCGAGCAGACCAGCTCGGCAAGGCCCGCGCCCTGGTGCGCGGGCGTGGTGTCCCCGCTGCCGCGCCTCTCGCTGAGGCGCACGCGAAGACCGCGCCGAGCGAGCTGCCATGCCGCCTCGCTGCCGGCGAGGCCGCCGCCGATGATATGAACGTCGTGCGCCATGCCCGTCCGCCTAGAGCTTGCCAGCCGGTTTGTTCAAGGGCAGGCACGCGCCGCGGGGGAGGAAGGGATGCTTGAGCGAGCGCTTGTCGATAAGTGGCCGTGGCTTGCCGCCGGCATCGCACTCGCACTCGCCTACTGGACTCTGTCGGACAGCGCGCCCGGAGAGTTGTGGCTGGTCGCGCTTAAGGCGGGGTCGGTCCTGGCGCTTGCCGGCTATGCCCGTTTCGCAAGCCGCCATCGCGATGCGCGCGGGGTCGCTGCGGTAATGGCGATCGGCGCGGCTGGCGATGCGGCGATCGAGTTCGACACGATCGCCGGCGGCGCATTCTTTCTGCTGTCGCATCTGGCGGCGATCGTCCTCTATCGGCGCAACGCCCGCCCGCGCCCCGGGGTGAGCCAGCGGCTCGCCGCGATGGCGCTGCTGCTCGGCGTGCCGCTCGCCGCCTGGCTGCTGTCGCGCGATCCGTTCGCGGTGATCTATGCCGCGGTGCTTGGGGCAATGGCGGGCGCGGCGTGGCTGAGCCGCTTCAGCCGCTACCGCGTCGGCATCGGCGCCTTGCTATTCGTGGCGAGCGACTTGCTGATCTTCGCCCGGCTCGGCGGAACCTTGCCGGACGCCGTGACCGCGTGGCTCATCTGGCCGCTCTACTATAGCGGGCAGTTCCTCGTCGTCACCGGCGTGATCGGCGCGGTGCGGCGCGATCAGGCAGGCTAGCGCGGCGCGGCGATGGTGGTGCGGTGCAGCTCGCGGCGGTGCCCTTCGTAGCCGCCGGTCGCGCGGTGCAGCACCGCGCGGTTGTCCCACATGACCAGCATTCCGGGTTCCCAGCGGCGGCGGTGGACGAACTCGTCGCGGGTTTGCCAGGCGGAGAGCTCGCGCAGCAGCGGCAGCGCTTCCTCGTCCGCCATACCTTCGATGCCGATGATGTAGCCGAACGTGCTGAAGAACCCGCGGCGGCCCGTCTCGGGGTGAGTGGCGATCAGCGGATGCTTCTGCGTGGCCAGAGCCGCCTCGCCGGGCCGGATGTCCATCGACCGGCCCTTGTCCTTCTCGCCGTAAGTGCCCTGCGGGGCGTAGGCGTAGCGCGCGCTGTGAATGGCGACGAGACCGTCGAGCTCGCGCTGACGCGCCGCTGGCAGCGCCCGCCATGCGCTGTGCTGGTCGGCGAACAGCGTGTCGCCTCCCACGGGCGGGACGTCGATCGCCAGCAGGCACGTGCCCGCGGGGGGTTCCGGCAGGAAGGACCAGTCGCTGTGCCAGTTCTCGGCGAACAGCGGGGTGGTCTCGTCCGCCTCGCGGCGGATCGCGGCGATGTGGGCGCGGCCCGGGATCGGGGCGAAGAACGGGTCCTCGCCGAAGCCGCCGAGCGCCCGGGTGAATCGCTCGAGCGCATCGTCGTCCATCACCTGGTCGCGAAAGGCGAGCACGCGATGCTCGAGCCAGGCGGCGCGGATCCGCGCGATCTGCTCCGGCGCCAGATCGCCGGCAAGGTCCACCCCGCTGACGACGGCGCCGCAGGCCTCGCCGGAGGGTTCGACCCTCATCCTATTCTTCGGGCTCGGTCGCCGGGCCGGGGCCGGCGACATCGTCGTCGCTCTGGGGCGGGGTATAGGGTTCGGTCTCGTCCGCCGCGCGCGCGACCAGTTCCTCGACGATCGCTTCCTCGGCCGGGTTTTCGGGCTCGGCCTCCTCGTCGAGCCGGACCGCGGACACGACATGTTCGTCCTCGGCGACGTGGAACAGCCGCACTCCGGCGCTCGAGCGGCCGATCACGCGCAGCGAGCCAAGCCCGATACGAATGAGCTTCGCCTGGTCGGTAACCAGCATCAGCTGGTCGGCCTGGGTGGCGGTGAAGCTCGCGACGACCGGGCCGTTGCGGGCAATGTTGTCGATATTGGTGATGCCCTGGCCGCCGCGCCCGGTGCGCCGATACTCGTATGCCGACGAAAGCTTGCCGTAACCGTTGGCGCAGACGGTGAGGATGAGCTGCTCGCGCTCGCTGAGCTCGGCGAAGCGGTCGGGCGGCAGGTCGACCTCGCCCTCCTTCTCGGCCTTCCACGGGGCGAACCGCAAGTAGCGCTCGCGTTCCTCGGGGCTCGTCCCCACGCGGTGGAGGATCGATAGCGAGACGACCTCGTCCCCCTCCTTCAGCGTCATGCCGCGCACGCCGGTGCTGGTCCGGCTCTGGAACTCGCGCACGTCGTCGGCGGCAAAGCGGATCGCCTTGCCCTGCCGGCTCGCGAGTAGGATGTCGTCGCCCGCCTCGAGCAGCGCGACACCGATCAGCCGGTCCGCGCTGCCTTCCTCGAAGCGCATCGCGAACTTCCCGTTGCTCGGAATGTTCGCGAAGGCGTCCATCGAGTTGCGCCGCACGCTGCCCCTGGCGGTCGCGAAGACGACATTGAGCGCCCCCCAGGTGCTTTCGTCCTCGGGCAGCGGAAGCACCGCGGCGATGGTCTCGCCCTCGTCGAGCGCGGGAAGCAGGTTGACGATCGGCCGCCCGCGCGTGTTGGCTCCGCCTTCGGGCAGGCGCCACACCTTGAGGCGGTAGACCTTGCCCGCGGTGGAGAAGAACAGCACCGGATTGTGCGTGCTGGTGACGAACATGTTCGACACCGCGTCCTCTTCCTTGGTCGCCATCCCGGCGCGGCCCTTGCCGCCCCGGATCTGCGCGCGGAAACTCGATAGCGGGGTCCGCTTGATGTAGCCGTCGAGAGTGACGGTGACGACCATCTCGTCGCGCTCGATCAGGTCCTCGTCCTCGAGCCCGTCCCACGCCGGCGCGATCTCGCTCACGCGGGGCGTGGCATAGAGATCGCGGATCTCGGTCAGCTCCGCCCGCATGACCGCATAGAGCTTCGCGCGATCGGCGAGGATGGCGAGATATTCCTCGATCGCCGCGGCCAGCGCCTTCAACTCGTCGCCGATCTCGTCGCGGCCGAGCGCGGTCAGGCGGTGGAGGCGCAGCTCGAGGATCGCGCGGACCTGGCGCTCGCTCAGGCGATAGGTGCCGCGGTGCTCCTCGGCGGTGGGCTCGATCGCCTCGACCAGCGCGATGTATTGCGCAATCTCGCCGATCGGCCATTCCTTGGCGAGCAGCGCGGCGCGCGCCTCGGCCGGATTGCGCGAGCCGCGGATGAGGGCGACCACCTCGTCGAGGTTGGACACCGCGACCACCAGGCCGAGCAGGATGTGGGCCCGCTCGCGCGCCTTGGCGAGCTCGAACTTGGTCCGCCGGGTGATGACTTCCTCGCGGAAGGCGATGAACGCCTGGAGGATGTCCTTGAGGCCGAGGGTCTCCGGCCGGCCGCCGCGAATCGCCAGCATGTTGGCGGGGAAGCTCGCCTGCGCCGGGGTGTGCCGCCAGATCTGGTTGAGCACTACCTCGGGCGTGGCGTCGCGCTTCAGGTCGATCACCACCCGCACGCCCTGGCGGTTGGATTCGTCGCGGACGTCGGTGATCCCGTCGATCCGCTTGTCCTTCGCGGCTTCGGCGATCTTCTCGACGAGCGCGTTCTTGCCGATCTGGTAGGGGATGCTGGTGAGCACGATCGACTGCCGGTCGCCGCGGCCGGTCTCGAGCGTGTGCCGGGCGCGCATCAGGATCGACCCGCGCCCGGTCATGTACGCCGCCCGTGCGCCGGCCTGGCCGAGGATCAGCGGGGCAGTGGGGAAGTCGGGGCCGGGGATGATCGCCATCAGCGCCTCGGGCGCGATCAGCGGATCGTCGATCAGCGCGAGGCAGCCGTCGATCACCTCGCCCAGGTTGTGCGGCGGAATGTTGGTCGCCATGCCGACCGCGATCCCGCCGGCGCCGTTGACCAGCAGGTTGGGGAACCGGGCCGGCAGCACGGTCGGCTCGCGCCGCGAGCCGTCGTAGTTGTCGGCAAAGTCGACCGTGTCCTTGTCGAGATCGTCGAGCAGCGAATTGGCGACCTTGGCGAGGCGCGCTTCGGTGTAGCGCATCGAGGCGGGGGGATCGGGATCCATCGACCCGAAGTTGCCCTGGCCGTCGATCAGCGGGACGCGCAGGCTCCACGGCTGGACCATTCGCGCGAGCGCGTCGTAGATCGCGCTGTCGCCGTGCGGGTGGTAGTTGCCCATCACGTCGCCGACGATCTTGGCGCTCTTGCGATAGGGCCTCCCGGCGACGAAGCCGCCTTCGTTGCTGGCGAACAGGATGCGGCGGTGGACCGGCTTGAGGCCATCGCGCACGTCGGGCAGCGCGCGCGCGACGATCACGCTCATCGCGTAATCGAGGTAGCTGGTCTTCATCTCGTCAACGATGTCGACGCGGGGGTGATCGGCCGGCGCCGCGGGCGGGCTCAGGGTATCGATGTCGTCGTTCAAGTCACTGCCCTTCTCGTTGCGCGCACAATCGTCGCGGCGGGCTGCGTTCGGCCTAGGGCAAAGGGGCGCCAATCGCCAGTTGAGCGGGCAGGCGAGGTCGGGGCAGAGGGCCCTTTTCCACATAAGATTAGGTAGTGCCTCGCGCAACCGCTGGCGCGCGGCTGAGCGGCCCGTTCAAAAGGCGTTCACGGCCGGGGGCATAGTTCGAATTGCAATGTCCGGCACGAACCGCCACTAGCGCCCGCGTGCCTGGCAGCCGGCCCATCGGCCGTTCCACTCATGGGAGACCACTCGATGCCCAAGTTTCGCAGTGCCGCCTCGCGGCTCGCTTTCGCCGCCGCGCTCGCCGCCACCGGCCTGACCCTCGCCGCTCCGGCCTACGCGCAGAAGAAGCCGAAGGAGCAGAAAGAGCAGGCCGCACCCAAGGCGCAGTATTCGAAGGCGTTCGTGGCGGTTTATCAACCGATCGCCAAGACGCTCAACGCCGGCGGCGATCTCGCCCCGCTGAAGCCGCAGCTCCCGTCGCTCATCGCCGCCGCGCAGAGCGCCGACGAGAAGTTTGCCGTCGGCCAGGTCGTGTTCAACGTCGGCGCCAAGACCAGCGACGTGGCACTGCAGCGCCAGGGTCTCGACATGATGCTCGACAGCGGCAAGACGCCCGCCGCCGACCTCGGCCGCAACTCCTACGCCGCGGCCCAGCTCGCCTACAACGCGAAGGACTGGAACGCCGCGCGCACGCGCGCCCAGCAGGCGGCCACCGCCGGTTATTCGGGCGATGCCGAGCTGCTGATTGCCGAGACTTACTTCGCGCAGGATCAGGTCGGTCAGGGCCTCGATGCGCTCGACAAGGCGGTCGCCCGCAAGGGCGCGGCGGGCCAGCCGGTGCCCGAAGCGTGGCTGAAGCGCGGCCTCGCACAGGCCTATCAGGCCAATCTCGAACCCCAGGCGCTGAAGTTCGCCGGGATGTACGCGCAGTATTACCCGTCGACCAATAGCTGGGGCGACGCGATCGCGATCCAGCGCAACTTCCGCAATTACGAAGGGCAGGAACTGCTCGACGTGATGCGCCTCGCGATGCGCGCGAACGCGCTGCGCAACGAGCGCGACTACGTCGATTACATCACCGCTGCCGACGCGCGGCGCCTGCCGGGCGAGACCCAGCGGGTGATCGATGCCGGCATCGCCGCCGGGAAGCTCAAGGCGAGCGACGTGTTCGTCGCCGAAGCGCGCAATGTCGCGGCGGGCCGGGTGAAGGCCGACACCGCCGACCTTGCCGGCCTCGAGCGCGACGCGCGCGCGGCCGGTGCCACCGCGGCGACCGCGATGGCGGCGGGCGACGCGTTCCTCAGCTACAACCAGCCCGCCAAGGCCGAGGAATTCTACAAGACCGCGCTCGGCAAGCCGGGCGTGGACGCGCCGCGGGTGATGACCCGCCTCGGCATCGCGCAGCTCGACCAGGGCAAGGTGGCCGAAGCGCAAGCGACCTTCGCCAAGGTCCAGGGCGCGCGCCAGGCGATCGCGCAGCTGTGGGCGCTTTACGCCGCCCAGGCCGCCAGGCCGGCGAGCTGACGGGCTTCGGTCGGTTGTGATCCCGAGGGCGCGGGCCGCGAGGCTCGCGCCCTTTCCGTTTACTCAGCGCAGGCGCTTTACCCAAAGCTGGCCGTCGTCGCGCCGCTCGACCTTGAAATTGCCGAGGCTGCGGAACAGCTCGGTCAGGCTCTTGAAACCGTAGTTGCGCACGTCGAAGCTCGAGCGGTTGCCGGCGATCTGGCCGACCTGCTGCAGCCGGGCGAAGCCGGCATCGTCGCGCCTGGCCTCCTTGTAGGCGGCGCCGATCAGTTCCTGCAGCTCGGCATCTTCGGCCACCGACTTGGCCACATCGGGAGGCACCGCATCCTCGGTAGCGGCGGTCTTGATCAGCTGATCGACGTCGATGAAGCGGGTGCACACCGAGCGGAACGACTGCGGGGTGCGCGCGCTGCCGAAGCCGTAGACGATGATCCCGTCCTGCCGCAGGCGGGTGACCAGCGGGCTGAAGTCGCTGTCGCTGCTCATGATCCCGAACCCGTCGACCTTGCCCTGGTAAAGGAGGTCGATCGCGTCGATCGTCATCGCCATGTCGGTGGCGTTCTTGCCTTTCGACACGTCGAACTGCTGCTGCGGCCGGATGCCGTAGCGATTGGTGATCTCCGCCCAGCGGGCGAGCCCCTGCTTGGCGAAATTGCCGTAGGCGCGGCGGATGTTGACCTGGCCCAGCTCGGCCATCACGGTCAGCACCGGGTCGATCGCCGCGGGCTGGATATTGTCCGCGTCGATCAGCAGCGCGATGTTCTTGAGGTTTTCGTGGTCCATGCCGCGCCCATGAACCGGGCGGCCCGGTTAGACAACCGGCGCGAATTGGTTGCCCTCGTCGTCGAGCACGTGAAGGACGCCATCGGAAATAGCAAAGACCGCGCCGCGCAGCTTGAGCAGGCCCTGGCGCTCGCGTTCGACGACGCAGGGAAACGTGCGCAAGTTGGCGATGCTGACCTTGACCGCGGCGTGTTCCATCGCGCGTTCCGCCTCTCGCCCCGCGCTGCCGAACTCGGCGACGACCTCGCTTCGTGCGTGGCTCAGCAGGTCGATCCAGTTGGCGATGAAACCGCCCTGGCCGGGTTTGGCGCCCCGCAAGGACTGCGACAATGCCACCTGGCAGCCGCCGCAGCGGCCGTGCCCCATGACCACGATCTGCTTCACCTCGAGGAACTGGACCGCGAATTCGAGCGCCGCCGAAACGCCGTGAAGCCCGGGGGTGGTCTCGAACGGGGGAACCAGCGCCGCAACGTTGCGGACGACGAAGATTTCGCCGGGATCGACATCGAATATCTGCGCCGGATCGACCCGGCTGTCGGAGCAGGCGATGACCATCAGCTTGGGGTGCTGGCCTTCATGGGTCAGCCGCTCGAAGCGGGCCTTGTGCGCCGGGTAGGTCTGCGAGCGGAACCGGCGGTACCCTTCGAGCAAAGTCGCGAATTCGGGCACTTCAGAAGCGCTCGCCGCGGATCACTTCGACGTCCCACATCGTCAGCAGCAACCCGTGCGACGACAGGATCGGGGCGAGCTTTTCGGCGAGCGCCGCCGCGCGCTCGGCCGACGCGACCGTGAGGACCAGCACTTTATCCGATCCGGTCACCCGCTCGTCCCGCCAGCGCCCGTCACGCCCGCTGCCGGCGGTCACCGGCAGGATCGTCCAACCCGTGATACCAACCGCGTCGATCGCCTCGGTGACGCGGCGGGCGAGGGGCTGGTCGGCGAGCACCTCTATCCGCTTGCGAACGACCGTCTCGATCATCGGCTCATGCTCCCGCCAGCGCCTGCGCCAAGGCTGCGAAAATCCCGATACCGAACAGAATGTTGAACGGGAAGGTGATCGACAACGACATCGTCAGGTAGACCCCCGGGTCGGCCTCGGGCAGAGCGAGCCGCATCGCGGCCGGCCCCGCGATGTAGCTCGCGCTCGCGCATAGCACGCCGAACGCCGCGACCGAGCCGGGATCGAGCCCGAGCGCGTAGGCCGCGAGCGTTCCCAGCGTGCCGTTGAACAGCGGAAAGACGATCGCCAGCGCCACGAGCCGGAAGGTGAGCGCACGCGCGTCCATCAGCCGCCGCGCGGCGATCAGGCCCATGTCGAGCAGGAACAGGCACAGCACCCCCTTGAAACCGCTGTCGAACAGCGGCCGCACCTCCTCGAAGCCCTCGGGCCCGGCGATCGCGCCGATCGCGAAGCTGCCGAGCAGGAGGACGACCGAGGCATTGAGGAACACCTCGCGTGCCATCTCGCCGCGCGGCGTGTCGCTCCGCCCGAGCCCGCCACGGGCAAGCAGCAAGCCGGTGAGGATCGCCGGCGTCTCCATCACCGCGAGCACCGCGACCATGAATCCGGCGGGCGCGAGTAGGGTGCTCGACAGGACTTCGCTGGCGGTGACGAATGTGACCACGCTGACCGAACCGTAGTGCGCCGCGACCGCGCCCGCGTTGACCCGATCGAGCCGCGCGATCGTGCGCAGCGCCCAGAACGCGAGCAGCGGGATGGCAAGGCTGGCGGCGATGCCGAGCGCCAGTGCCGCGGCGACCTGGCCATCGACCCCCGATTTGGCGACCGCGACCCCACCCTTCAGCCCGATCGCCGCCATGAGATAGAGCGACATCGCCTTGGCGATCGCTTCGGGCACCGCGAGTTCGGAGCGCGCGAAGGCGGCGAGCAGACCGAGAATGAAGAACAGGATGACCGGCGAAGTGAACGTGGCGGCGGCGACCGAGGCATCCATGCGGCGAGGCTGCTATCGCCATTGGCAAGGGGGCGCAAGGCGCTTAGATGCGCCCCCGAATGGCCAGTATCCCGACCCTCGAAGCCCCCTCGCCGCGCACCCGCAAGCCCGACTGGATCCGGGTCAAGGCGCCGGTCAGCAAGGGCTATCACGAAACCCGCCAGCTGATGCGCGACCTGTCGCTCAATACCGTGTGCGAGGAGGCGGCGTGCCCGAACATCGGTGAATGCTGGACCAAGAAACACGCCACGGTGATGATCCTTGGCGACGTCTGCACGCGCGCCTGCGCGTTCTGCAACGTCAAGACCGGGATGCCGCGCAGCATCGATCCGCTGGAGCCGGCGCATGTCGCCGCGGCCGCGGCCAAGCTCGGGCTGGAGCACATCGTGGTGACCAGCGTGGATCGCGACGATCTGCCGGACGGCGGGGCGGGGCAGTTCGTCAAGGTGATCGAGGCGCTGCGCCGCGAGACTCCCGGAACCACGATCGAGATCCTGACGCCCGACTTCCGCAACAAGATGCGCCCCGCGGTCGAGGCGATCTGCGCGGCCGGGCCGGATGTCTACAACCACAACCTCGAGACGGTGCCGCGGCTCTACCCGACGATCCGACCCGGCGCGCGCTACTACGCCTCGCTGCGCCTGCTCGAGGAAGTGAAGGCGCACGACCCGCTGATCTTCACCAAGAGCGGCATCATGCTCGGCCTCGGCGAGCAGCGGCTCGAGGTGCACCAGGTGATGGACGACATGCGCAGCGCCGACGTCGATTTCATCACGATGGGGCAATATCTTCAGCCGACCCCGCGCCACGCCAGGGTGGAGGAATTCGTCGCTCCCAAGGCATTCGCCGCCTACGGGGCGATCGCCCGCGCGAAGGGTTTCCTGCAAGTCGCCGCAAGCCCGCTCACCCGCTCGAGCTACCACGCGGGCGACGATTTCGCCGCGATGCGCGCGGCGCGCGAGGCGCGCTTGCAACGGACCGGCGCCGGAGGCACCCGCGGGCTGGCGCGCTGATGCCCGGCATTCGCGAGGTTCGGGTGCTTCCCTATTCGGCCGAGCAGATGTTCGATCTCGTGGCCGACGTCGGCCGTTATCAGGAGTTTCTGCCGTGGGTGGTGGCGACCCGCGTCCGGTCCGATAGCGAGACCGAGATGATCGCCGACATGCTGGTGGGCTTCAAGGCGCTGCGCGAGAAGTTCACCTCGCGGGTCGAGAAGGAGCGGCCGCATCGGCTGGAAGTGTTCTATCTCGACGGGCCGATGAAGGATCTCGACAACCGCTGGTTGTTCCGCCCGCGCGCCGGAGGCGGGTGCGAGGTGGATTTCTGCGTCGACTTCACCTTCCGCAGCGCCGTGTTCGAAGCCCTGGCGGGGCAGTATTTCGACCGCGCTTTCCGCAAGATGGTGGCGGCGTTCGAGGCGCGGGCGCACCAGCTTTACGGTAGCAGCAGCTCGAGTGCCGCGAGCGTCGCCTGACGGCGGATTTCCGCGCGGCTCGTATCGCCGTAATACCGCGTTTCGGCTTCGGGCTCGCCGCCGCCTTCGCGCTGCGCGCGGGCTAAGACGACCGTGCCGACCGGCTTGTTCGGGGTCCCGCCCCCCGGGCCGGCGATGCCGCTGATTGCCACCGCGACATCCGCTGCGCTGTGCCGCACCGCGCCCTGCGCCATCGCCCAGACGCAGGCGATCGAGACCGCGCCGAAGGTTTCGATGATCTCGCCAGAGACGCCCAGCTGCTGCTGCTTGGCCGCGTTCGAATAAGTCACGAAGCCGCGCTCGAGCACCGCGGACGAGCCGGCTATCTCGGTGAGCGCGGCGGCGACGAGGCCGCCGGTGCAGCTCTCCGCCACCGCCACCCGCCGGCCGGCGCGGGCGTTCGCCTCCACCACCCGGCGCGCGAGATCGTTGATGTCGGCGGGTAGCAGCGCGTCGGTCATTGCGGCGGGGTGGGGCAGATCGCGGGGTTCTTGGGCTTCGCCATCGCCATCACGAAGGCGATCAGCGCGCCGCTGTCGCGCGGGTTCATCACCGAGGCGAGCTGCAATCCGCGCTCGACCTGGCCGCACTGCTCGGGCTTGATCGAGGCGCCGATCTGCTGCGCGATCATCGCGTCCACCAGCGGGCGCACCGAATCGTCGGGCAACGAGGCGAACGTTGCGATCGTCGCCTTGTCCCTTGCGTTCTGGCCGCCGACGATCTTGAGAACGCCGGCCTTCGCCGCCGGCCAGGTCTCGTCCTTCAACGCGGCGTACCTGGCCGCGAAATCGCTCCCCCGCGTGGCGAGAAAGCCGCTCTTGGAGAGTTTCGGGCCGCACTTTCCGCGCACGCCCTCGACCAGCGCGGGGACGGCGTAGATCGTCATCTGGGCGACTTCGCGCTCGGTGATGCAGGGCTTGGCTACTTGAGCCTGGAGCTGGGTCGGCAACA
This sequence comes from Cypionkella sp., assembly GCA_041730635.1. Taxonomy (GTDB): domain Bacteria; phylum Pseudomonadota; class Alphaproteobacteria; order Sphingomonadales; family Sphingomonadaceae; genus Tsuneonella. Next base: position 3,440 of record JBGSBH010000028.1, on the reverse strand, counting down.
GCGCCGCGAGAGCGGCCAGAGCGATGGGATGGGAACGTTTCACGAAGACCTCGTCAGCTGCGAACGACTGTTGCCACGGCGTGGGCGGCGATGCCTTCGCCGCGACCGGTGAAGCCGAGGCCCTCGGTAGTAGTGGCTTTGACATTTACCGCGGCTGCATCGACCCGGACAAGCTCGGCGAGCTGCGCGCGCATCGCTGCGCGATGCGGACCGATCCTGGGGGCTTCGCAGATCAGGGTAACGTCGACGTTGCCCACCCGGTAACCGTCTGCGTCGACCAGGCTCACCGCGTGCTCGAGAAAGCGAGCGGAGGGCGCACCCTTCCACTGCGGATCGCTCGGTGGAAAGTGCTGGCCGATGTCGCCCGCGCCGATCGCGCCGAGCAGCGCGTCGACCAGCGCGTGGATGCCGACATCCGCGTCGCTGTGCCCGACCAGGCCGCGATCGTGCGCGATGCGGACTCCGCAGAGCCACAGCTCCTCGCCGGCACCCAGCCGGTGGACATCGTAGCCGGTTCCTATGCGCACGAGCGGGAGGTCGGGCGCGAAGTCCTGCGCGAAAGTCAGTTTTGCCAGCGCTTCGTCCCCCGGCACCAGCGCGACCGAACCGCCGTGCGCGGCGAGCACCTGCGCGTCGTCGCCCGCCGTCGGTTCCCAGGGCCATGCGCGATGCGCGGCGACTAGCTCCGCGGTGCGAAACGCCTGCGGGGTCTGCACCCGCCGCAGCGTGTCGCGATCGGCCGACCCGGCCATCACCCCATCGTGCTCGTGCGCCAGGCTGTCCACCACCGGCAACACCGGGATGGCCCCCGGATGCGTGTCGAGCGCGCTCAGCAAGCGCGCGATCACCGCAACGGGAATGACGGGCCTCGCCGCATCGTGGATCAGCACCCGCTCGCTCGCGCCGAGCGCTGCCAACCCCCGCGCGACCGATTCCTGTCTGGTCGCGCCGCCGACCACCCGCCGGGCGGGCAGCCCGGCGAGCGCGTCGTCGGCAAGCCCGTCCGCCCCCGCCGGGATCGCCACGACCACCGGATCGGCCCCGGCACCGAGCAGCGCCTCGACCGAGTGCCGCACCACCGGCTTGCCGCGCCACCGGGCGAACTGCTTGGGCACCGGCTGGCCCGCGCGCAGCCCCTGACCGGCGGCGACCACCACGGCGGCGAATGAGGGCAGGGCGGGCATATCGGTGCCCGCTACCGCCTTGTGCCCTCACCAGCAATCCACTAAGCGGTGCCCAATTTTTAGGCATTTGCACCGTGAACGCAGTCCCTCTTCCGCCACCGTTGCGCCCGATCCGGATCGGTTCGGTGACGATTGCGACGCCGGTCGTGCTCGCGCCGATGACCGGGGTGAGCGATCTCCCGATTAGCACGCATGTCCGCCACTACGGCTCGGGGCTCAACGTGACCGAGATGATCGCCAGCGAGGCGGCCATTCGCGAAACGCGCCAGTCGATCCAGAAGGCGGCGTGGGCGCCGATCGAGGATCCGGTCTCGATGCAGCTGGTCGGCTGCGATCCGGTATCGATGGGCGAGGCGGCGAAGCTCGCCGCGGACAAGGGCGCGGCGATCGTCGACATCAACTTCGGCTGTCCGGTGCGTAAAGTGGTCGGCCAGTTCGCCGGCAGCGCCTTGATGCGCGAGGTGCCGCTGGCGGTCCGCCTGATGGAAGCGTGCGTCAGGGCGGTCGACGTACCGGTGACCGTCAAGATGCGGATGGGGTGGGACCACGACAGCCTCAACGCCCCCGAGCTTGCCCGGATCGCCGAGGACGTCGGCGTGCAGATGATCACGGTCCACGGCCGCACCCGCAACCAGATGTACAAGGGCTCGGCCGACTGGGCCTTCGTCCGCCAGGTCAAGGACGCGGTGAGCGTGCCGGTGATCGTCAACGGCGACATCTGCGGGGTCGCGGACGCGGCAACCGCGCTTGCCCAGTCCGGGGCCGACGGAGTGATGATCGGCCGCGGCGCCTACGGCCGGCCCTGGCTGCTCGGCCAGGTCATGCACTGGTGGCGCACCGGCGAGGCGCTGGCCGACCCGGACATCGACGCGCAGCATGCGGCGCTCGTCGCGCACTATCGCGCGATGCTCGATCACTACGGCCCGGAGACCGGGGTCAAGATGGCCCGCAAGCACCTCGGCTGGTACACCAAGGGGCTGCACGGCTCGGCCGAGTTTCGCAACAAGGTCAACTTCATCGACGACGCGCGTCAGGTGCTCGGCGAGATCGACCGCTTCTACGAGCCGTTCCTGCGCCGGCAGGCGGCGTGATCGAGGCAGCGAGCGGTGCTCCGGGGCCGCGGGCGCAGCTCGCCGGGCTGGTGCTGGCGACTCTGCTGCTCGATCCCGAGATGACGATCGTCGAGGCCAATCCGGCGGCCGAGGAGATGCTCGGCCGCAGCGCGCGCCGGCTCGTCGGTGCGAGGCTGTTCGACGTGATAGAGGTCGCCGACGGGCGGGTCGGCGCGCATTCGCGCGAGGCGGGCACGCCGCTGGTCGCGCGCGGGGTGACCATCCGCTCGCTCGCTCGCTCGCGGCAGGTCGACCTGACGATTTCGCCGCTGCCGACGCACCCCGGCTGGCGAGTGCTGACGTTGGCCGACGCGCCGCCCGGTGACGCCACGGAGGATGACGGGCCGGGCGGACTCGGCGCGCCCGCCGTCCTCGCGCACGAGATCAAGAACCCGCTCGCCGCCATTGCCGGCGCGGGCCAGTTGCTCGCCCGCAAGCTCGACGCGCGCGACCGCCCGCTGGCCGAGCTGATCGCGACCGAAGTGGGACGGATCGCCTCGCTGATCGACCGCATGCAGCGCATCGGCGCGCGCGCCGCCGAACCCAACGCCCCGCTCAACCTGCACGAGGCCGTCCGGCGCGCGATCGCCACCGTACGGGGGGGAGGGCTGCGCGGAATCGAGCTGGTCGAGGAATTCGACCCCTCGCTGCCCCGCGTGCTCGGCAGCGAGGGGGCGCTCGAGCAAGTCGTAATAAACCTCCTCGCCAACGCGCGGGACGCCTGCGCCGGCAGCGCCGGCGCGCGGATCACCGTGCGAACGCGCTACGTCAGCGGGCTAATCATGAACGCCATCCGGCCGGGTCGTTCGGTGCGGCTGCCGGTCGAGCTGACGGTCAGCGACAACGGCCCGGGCGTCGACCCGGGCCTGCGGGCGCATGTCTTCGAACCATTCGTCAGCAGCAAGAAGACCGGCCAGGGCCTCGGCCTCGCGCTGGTCCGCCGGCTGGTGCACGACATGGACGGACGGATCGCCCACGAGCGTGACGAGAAGGCCGGCATAACGCACTTCCGCATCAACCTGCCGCGCGCGAACGAGGGGTAGGCAGGTGGCGAACCGCATCCTGCTGGTCGAGGACGACCCCGGCATCGCCACGGTGATCACCGCCGCGCTTGAGGAAGAGGGGTTCGCGGTCGCTCGCGCGC
>JBGSBH010000027.1:0-16084 GCA_041730635.1 Cypionkella sp. | reverse complement strand
GATCTTATAACCTTTGGTCAAACCAGAAAGCTCATTTAAGGACAAAGGACTATTTAACGCAGAATAAGGCCCGAACTCAAAGTTGTTTACCTTTTCCTTAACAGGAATAAAGAACGAGATCGCGCCAAAGCCGCCGCCGGTCGCAGCGGGCTCCCGGTCGCGCTCGATCGGGTGCGCGCGGCGCCCGGCTACGCGCGCGCGCTCGCCGCCGCGCTGGGGCGCGCCGCCGGGTGCCGAGGAAGGCCGCTACTGGACCGGGGCCGCCGCCCCGGCGCCGCTGGCCGACGCGCTGGTGCATCATGTCGGCTCCTGCCCGCCCGAGCTCGCCGCCCGGCTGGCGCTGGTCCGCGTCGCCGACGCCGACGATGGCCGTCCGCTCGCCCCCGGCGAATGGCTGGTCACCCGCGCCGGTGCGCTGCGCCGGTGGGACGGCTTCGTCGCCCGCGGCGAAGGAGCGGCGGAAGCGGCCCGGCTGGAGGCGGACAACCGCCACGCCGAGCTCGCCACCCTGCTCGCCCCGCGGCGCGAAACGCTGGCGGCCGCGGAGATCGCGCAGACCGCGGCGCAGGAGCAGCTCGCGGCGCTGCAGCGCGAGCTGGTTGCCGACGAGCGGGCGCTCCACGCCGCGGCCGAGGACGAGCGCGGGGCGCTGCGGGCACTCGACCAGGCCGAAGCCGCGCGCGAGCGCCATGCCGCCCGCCTCGGCGAACTGGCGGCGGCCGCGGGCGATCTCGCCGAGCAGCGCCGGGCGGCGGAAGCCGAGCTCGTCGCCGCGCAAGGCAAGCGCGCCGCGCTGCCCGCGCCCGACGCCGGCCGCGCCGCGCTCGACGCCGCGCGCGTGCGCCACGAAACCGCGCGCACCGCGCTTCAGGCCGCTACCGCCGCGCTCGCCGCGCACGACCAGGGCCTCGCCGTCACGCGCGAGCGCACCGCCGCCCAGCGCGCCGACATCGCCGGCTGGCAGGCGCGTTCGGGCGAGGCCGCCCGGCGCCTCGCCGACATGACCCGCCGGTTCGAGGAAGTCGACGCCGAGCGCGCCGTCGTCGCCGCCAAGCCCGAAGGATTGATGCGCGAGATCGAGCGCGGCGACGAAGTGCGCACGCGGCTCGGCCGCGAGCTTGCCGAGGCGGAGGCCGCGGTCGCCGCCGCGCAAGGGGCCGCGCAGGCCGCCGATGCCGCGCACGCCGAAGCCACCGAAGCGCTGGCCGCAGCGCGCGAGGCCCGCGCGGGGCTCGCCGCGCGCGCGGAAGGCGAGGAGGCGCGGCGCGAGGAGATGGCGCGCATCGCCGGCGAACGCTTCCAGTGCCCGCCGCCGCTGCTCGGCAGCCGGCTGGGCTTCGCCGACGGCGAGGTGCAGCCCGCTGCTGCCGAGAGCGAAGAGCTCGAGCGCCTGGCCGCGAGCCGCGAGCGGATCGGCCCGGTCAACCTCGTGGCCGCCGACGAGCTGGCGCGGATCGAGGCGGAGCACGGCGCGGGCGCGGCCGAGCAGGCCGAGCTCGCCGAAGCGGTCCACCGGCTGCGCGGCTCGATCGGCAATCTCAATCGCGAAGGGCGCGAACGGCTGCGCGCCGCGTTCGAACAGGTCGACACCCATTTCCGCCGGCTGTTCACCCGGCTGTTCGAAGGCGGCCAGGCGCATCTGGCGCTGATCGACAGCGACGATCCGCTCGAGGCGGGGCTCGAGATCTACGCCCAGCCGCCGGGCAAGCGGCTGCAGTCGCTTACCCTGCTGTCGGGCGGCGAGCAGGCGCTGACCGCGATCGCGCTGATCTTCGCGCTGTTCCTCACCAACCCCGCGCCGATCTGCGTGCTCGACGAAGTCGACGCGCCGCTGGACGATGCCAACATCGACCGCTTCTGCGCCCTGCTCGATTCAATGGTCGCCGAAACCGACACCCGCTACCTGATCGTGACCCACAACGCGGTGACGATGAGCCGGATGCACCGCCTGTTCGGGGTGACGATGGTCGAACGCGGGGTCAGCCGCCTTGTCAGCGTCGACCTCGGCGAAGCGGAGCGGCTGGCGGCGGAGTAGGTTGATTATCAGTTTTTTGTAGCTATGATAATTGAGACGGTAAGCGCCGCCATGATCGCCTTCGAGGCCGACACTCGTGGGACATTGCCTCAGTCCTTGCGCACTTCCGGCGCATGGCAAAGAGCTGTGCGGTGAAGGTAAGCTGGCGGGAGGAAAAGCGGCGCTGGACGATCGAGAACCGGGGGCTGGATTTCGCCGATGCGGCAAGTGTGTTCGATGGGCCCGCATTCACCCAGGAAGACGACAGGTTCAATTATCCCGAACAGCGTTTTCAGACGTACGGCTTCATCGCGGACCGGTTGGTCATGTTTGCGTGGACCCCGATCCCCGGTGGCATCCAAGTCATCTCCATGAGGAAATGCAATGACCGTGAAAAACGCAAGTTCGCCACAGCATTGGGACGATGACGATTTGCCCGAATGGACCGACGATCAGTTTGCCCGCGCGCAATTGTCCGTGGGCGGACGGAAGGTCAGGTCGGCACTCGGCACGTTGAGCCGGCCCGGCCGGCCCCGCCTTGAAAATCCCAAGCGCCAGGTCACGCTGCGGCTGGACCCCGATGTCATCGAGAAATTCCGCGCGACCGGTAAAGGCTGGCAGTCGCGTATCAATGCCGAGCTCCGCCGCGCGCTCGGCATCTAGAGGGCCGTCGCGTAACAATCCGCAAACCCGGAACCCGGCGCGGCCGCGGCTGGTTCAGGCCGGGTAACGATAGGAGCGTGCGACATGGCGCAGAAGGCGGCCGGCGGGAATGCCGGGGCGATCACCAAGAAGGGCGGCGACGGCGCGAGCGGCAGCACCGGCACCGGCCGCGGGGGCGGCAACAACGGCCGCGGATCGCAGTCGGCATCGAAGAAGAAGTCGCCCGGCAAGTCGGGCAAGAGCGCCGACTAGCACGGTCGACCGCGCGGCCCGCCGGGCCGAACGCTAGTCTTCCAGCGCCGCGGCCAGCTGGGCGCGCACCGCGCGCAGGCGGGCGATCGCCTCGACCGGGACGGATGCTGCGGCGGCTTGCGGCGCGGCCGCGGGGCCCGCGCGCGCGGTTTCGAGGTCGGCGTTCGGCACCCCCGGGCGAAAATCCTTGAGCGCGGCCTTGGCGCCGCGCAGCGTATAGCCCTCGCGGTTCACCAGCCGGTGGATTTCCTTGACCAGCGCGACATCCTGCGCGCGGTAGTACCGCCGGCCGCCGCTGCGCTTGAGCGGCTGCAATTGCGGAAACTGGCCCTCCCAATAGCGCAGCACGTGCGCCTTGATGCCGAGCGCGGCTTCGAGCTCGCCGATCGTGCGCAGCGCGCCTTCGTCCTTGCCGTCGTCGAACTGGCTCGCCATCGCCCCCGTCCTATCCCCGCGCCACCCGTTCCTTGAGCAGCTGGCTGGCACGGAAGGTCATCACCCGCCGCGGGGTGATCGGCACTTCGACCCCGGTCTTGGGATTGCGGCCGATCCGCTCCTTCTTGTCGCGCAGCACGAACGTGCCGAAGCCGGAGATCTTCACGTTCTCCCCACGCGACATCGCTTCGCACATATGGCGCAGGATCGATTCGACCAGATCGAGCGATTCGGCCCGACTGAAGCCGAGCTTGCGGTTGATCGTATCTGCCAGATCGGCCCGAGTCAGCGTGCCCACCGAACGCGTCATGGCGCCAGTTCTCCTGTCGACGGCGCGATCCTTCGAATGCAACATACGCTAAGTAATTAGGCGCGTTTCCGCAATAGCTTAAGCCGCAAGGTTAGCGAAATATCCCGCTATCCCCGGCTACATCCGCACCAGGCTGGCGCCCCAGGTGAAACCCCCGCCCATCGCCTCGAACATGACGAGGTCGCCCGGCTTGATCCGCCCGTCGCGCACGGCGGCGTCGAACGCCAGCGGGACCGAGGCGGCCGAGGTGTTGGCGTGGCGATCGACGGTGACCACCACCTTCTCCGCCGGCAGGCCGAGCTTGCGCGCGGTCGCATCGAGGATCCGGGCGTTGGCCTGGTGCGGCACGACCCAGTCGATATCCTCGGCGGCAAAGCCGGTCTCGGCGAGCACGGTCTCGAGCACGGTGGCGAGGTTCACCACCGCATGGCGGAACACCTCGCGCCCCTTCATCCGCAGCTTGCCGACGGTGCCGGTGGTCGATGGCCCGCCGTCCACGTAGAGCAGCTCGTTGTGCGCGCCGTCCGCGTGCAGCTGGGTGTAGAGGATGCCCGGGCCTTCGGCCTCGACCTCGCGCGCCTCGAGCACCACTGCCCCCGCCCCGTCGCCGAACAGCACGCAGGTCGTGCGGTCCTCCCAGTCTAGGATGCGGCTGAAGGTCTCCGCCCCGATCACCAGCGCGCGGCGGGCCATCCCCGCGCGCAGCATCGAATCGGCGGTGGCGAGCGCGAACAGAAACCCGGAACAGACCGCGGCGACGTCGAACGCGATCCCGCCGTGGCAGCCGATCAGGTCCTGCACCTTGGTTGCGGTGGCGGGGAAGGTCTGGTCGGGGGTCGCGGTGCCGAGCACGATCAGGCCGATGTCGGCGGGCTCGACCCCGGCGGCCGCGAGCGCCGCGCGCGCCGCGTCGGCCGCCAGCGTCGCGGTGGTCTCGCCCTCGCCGGCGATATAGCGGTTGCGGATGCCGGTCCGCTCGACGATCCACTCGTCGCTGGTGTCGACCATCTCCGCCAGCTCGGCGTTGGCCACCGCGCGCTTCGGCAGCGCCGAGCCCGAGCCGGTCACGACCGAGCGGATCACGCCGCCTTGCCTTCGGCGCCGCCGATCTGCGCGAGGTCGGCGGTGATCCGCTGGGTGAGGTCGTCCTCCAGCAGCCGCGCGGCGACATCGACCGCGTTGGCGACTCCGCCGGCGGTGGCGCTGCCGTGGCTCTTCACCACCACGCCGTTGAGCCCGAGGAAGACCGCCCCGTTGTGGTTATTGGGATCGAGGTGGTGGCGCAGCAGCTCGGTCGCCGGGCGGCTGACGAGGAAGCCGATCTTCGAGCGCAGCGAGCTGGTGAAGGCGTTGCGCAGCAGGTCGGTGACGAAGCGCGCCGCGCCTTCGATCGCCTTCAGCGCGATGTTGCCGGAAAAGCCGTCGGTGACCACCACGTCGCATTCGCCGCGATTGATCTTGTCGGCTTCGATGAACCCGTCGAAGTCGAGCGCGAGGCTCTTCGCCGCGGCCTTCAGCGCCTGGGCGGCCGCCTGCACTTCCTCGGTGCCTTTCAATTCCTCGGTGCCGATGTTGCGCAGCCGCACCCGCGGCGCGGCGCGCCCGCTGACGATCCGCGAATAGGCCGCGCCCATCACCGCGAACTGGACGAGGTTCTTCGCATCGCACTCGGTATTCGCGCCGAGATCGAGCATGATCACGTCGTTCTCGCCCAGGCTCGGCAGCAGCGCGGCGAGCGCCGGGCGATCGATCCCCGGCATCGTGCGCAGCGCGAGCTTGCTCATCGCCATCAGCGCGCCGGTGTTGCCCGCGCTGACCGCGGCGCCCGCCTCGCCGCTCTTCACCGCCTGGATGGCGAGGCCCATGCTGGTGGACTTCGCCCGGCGGATCGCCTTCGACGGCTTCTCCTCGCCGCTGACCACACCTTCGCAGTGGAGGATTTCGGACGCACCGCGCAAGTTGGGGTGCGCATCGAGCGCGGCCTTGATCCGCGGCTCGTCGCCGACCAGCAGGAACTTGAACTTGTCGTGCCGCCGGCGGGCGAGCGCCGCGCCGGAGACCATCGTCTGCACGCCTTCGTCCCCGCCCATCGCATCGACGGCGATACGCGGGAGACTCATCGGGCGGGCGCTCTCAGCCGGCCGTCAGAGGCCGACGGCGATGACTTCGCGGCCGTTGTAGTGCCCGCAGGGCACGCACAGGTGGTGCGGCCGCTTCAGCTCGCCGCAGTTCGTGCACTCGACGAACGCTTCGACCTTGAGCGCGTCGTGCGCGCGGCGCATGCCGCGGCGGGAAGGCGAAACTTTTCTCTTGGGGACAGCCATCGCGGCACCTGTTCCGTAACTAAATCAGCGAAGTTGCGAGCGCCCTAGGCGAGAGGCCGGCGGCGCACAACCCATGGCATGCCGGGCGCGCGGCGACGGACCCAGCCGTGGCGGGAAGCCGCGCGCTATAGCGAAAATCGCGGGCGTTGCAAGCGCGGGCGACCATGCTAGCGGAGCCGGCGGACAAGACAGGGAGAGCGGGGCGATGATCCTTCCGGTAACGCTATGCGCGGCGGCGGCGGCCGCGATCATCAATATCTGGCTGAGCGTGCGTGTCGGCCAGCTGCGCGTGCGCCACAAGATCTCGATCGGCGACGATGCCGGCGGCCCGCTCACCGCGCGGATGCGCGCGCAGCTGAACTTCGTCGAAAACACCGCCTTCGTGCTGGTGCTGATCGCCGCGATCGAGCTTTCCGGGCGCGGCGAGCCGTGGCTCGCCTGGGTGGCGGCAATCTACATGCTCGGGCGGGTGGCGCACGGTCTCGGCATGGACGGCGGCGCGCTCGGCAAGGGGCGCGGAGTCGGCACCGCGATCACGATGCTGACCCAGCTCGGGCTGGCGGTGGCGGCCGTGCTGATCGCGCTAGGGCGAATGTAACGTCAGGGTTCGGGTAAACCACCGCGGCAGACCGTGTGTCCGAGATTGGGTGGAAAGCTGACGTTGCTTGGGGCAGGAGAAAAGCACATCATCCTGTGCGTATGAGAGGCTTCGCACGGGTCTTGGTTTCGATAAGTCTCGTGGCTGTGTGCGGCTGCCAACCTCCGTTGCAGACCTATCTGGCTTCCTGCGCGTCACCGCCACCCCATTGGGGCACAGAGGAAGACGGGCTTTTTCACCACCGGGTAGTGAATCGTATTACAATTGACGACCAAGGCTCAGTCTCATGGAATCAGCGTAGGGTGTCCTACGCCAAAGTTGGCGAACTCGTGCTCGTCGCAAGTCGCTCCAACACAGAACCCCAGATCGTCTTACAACCTTCGCCGCGCGCCGACTGCGCCAAGGTTCGGCGGGTTAGAGCAATCATGAATGGATCGTCGATTTGTGCTTCTCCGCGATCCTTATGTAGCGAGGGCGCGAACTCACAGGCCTGGCAGGAAAACCCTCATTGACCGTCCGCTTTGGGCGTTACCTAATAGTCCGCTCCTGGGCCGGATGTTCTGAAGTTCCTAGGACAGCGCGTAGTCGCTGACGAAGGCGTTGGTCTGCCGCTCGCGGCCGAAGGTGCTGGTGGGGCCGTGGCCGGGGATGAAGGTCACGTCGCTGCCCAGCGGCCAGAGCTTCTTGGTGATCGCGTCGATCAGGTCCTGGTGGTTGCCCAGGGGGAAATCGGTCCGCCCGATGCTCCCCGCGAACAGCACGTCGCCGACGATCGCGAACCGCGAAGGCCGGTGGAAGAACACCACGTGCCCGGGGGTATGGCCGGGGCAGTGGATGACCTCGAGCGTCAGCTCGCCGACGGTCACCTCGTCGCCGTCGGCTAGCCAGCGATCGGGCTCGAACACCTTCGCCTCCATGCCGTAGCGCCCGCCGTCCTCGTCGAGCCGGCTGATCCAGAACCGGTCCGCCTCGTGCGGCCCTTCGATCGGCAGGCCGAGCTCCTGCGCCAGCAGACCGGCCTGCCCGCAGTGGTCGAGATGGCCGTGAGTGACCAGCAGCTTCTCGAGCTGGACGCCCGCCTTCGCGACCCCCGCCTTGAGCCGGTCGAGATCGCCGCCGGGATCGACGAGCGCGCCGCGCATCGTCCGGGTGCACCAGATCAGCGAGCAGTTCTGCTGCAGCGGCGTCACCGGAATGATCGCGGCGCGCATCGGAGGAGTGACGGAAGCCATGGCGATCAGATGGCGCGTGCGACGCCGCCGATCAATCCCGCTTCGGTTCCGTCGGAGGCGCGCCCCTTTGCCGCAAGGCCGCCAATGGGTTAGATGGACATATGCTATCCAGGCGTCTGCTTTTCGGAGCCGTCATGGCGGTTACGGGGTGCACCGCTCCGGCTCCACTCCTCGCCCCGCCTGCCGTTATCGCATCTTCAGAAGCGGTCCGGCACAGTGTCGATTTGAGGCAGCGTTACGGGCAACCTATCCCATCGAGCCGATACATCGTCTATTTGCTCAGCGTCGCCGGACACCATACGCATGTCGAGGCCAGCACGGTCCTGTGGCGGGATGACGCCGGCCGATGGTGGCGGGATCAGATCGCCGTCACCAGCGGCGCGCTGATCCCGATGGCCCCGCGGCTGGATCGATCCGAGCGCGCGTTGCTCGCTGCGCCCATAGGTGAAAGGCTTGACGCGTTGCTCGCGGCGCGCGCGCTTTACGCCGAGGTCGCCCCCTCGAAAGTGCCAGACGCGGTCGGCGCGGCGTATCACACGATGGAGATCGTTTCGCCCCGCGGACACACGGTCCTGCGCTGGGCGGGGCGACTTGAAGGGCGAGCCGGGGAGATCGCGGATATCGCCTTCACGCGGCCCGCGCGTCGCTAAAGCCGCCCGCTCTTCCACACCACGCGGCCGACGATCTCGAGTTCGGGCAACGGGACATCGATCGGCGGATAGGCGGGGTTCTGGCTGAGCAGCGCGGCGCGGTCGCGGCCGGCGGGGGCGAGGCGCTTGACCAGCAAGGCCTCACCCAGGCGGACGACGTGAATCCCGTCGCGCAGCGTGCGCTGCGCGCGATCGACGAGGATCTCGTCGCCGTCGTGCAGCAGCGGCTCCATCGAATCACCGGTGACACGGATGGCCGAGAGCTGCGCCCCGTCGAGGCCCTGTTCGCGCAGCCAGCGGCGGGAAAAGCGGAAGGAGTCGAACGGCCGCTCGTCATCGGCGAGCGACCCCGGGCCCGCGGCGGCCCCGAGCGGCAAGCGGGGCACCTCGAGCCATGTCTCGCCCGCCGTTGACGAGGAAATTTCCTCCGTACCCCCCAGCTCCGACTCGTCCACCCCGAGAAACCGGGCCAACCGCCGCCGGTCGCCCTCGTCGAGCTTGCGCGGGCTCCCCTTGCGGATGAACTGCTGCAAGTAGCTGGGGTTGCGCCCGATCATCTCGGACAGCCCGGCCAAGCTGACCCCCTGCTGCTGCGCCAGTTCGAGCAGGCGACGGCGGGGGGCCTCGGGCGCAAGATCGCTCATCGCCCCCTCCTACAGATAGGATTTTTCCTAGACAAGTAGGATTTTGCATGGTGGCTTGCCCAGCGTCGCCCGCCGAATCGAGCCATCCGAGCCCGTCCCATGCTGATCCGCACCATCGAGAAGTTCCTTAGCCAGACCGATATGCGCGCGACGACGTTCGGGCGGCTGGTGGCGAACGATCCCCGCCTCGTGTTCGACCTGCGCCGCGGGCGCGAGCCACGCCCGTCGATGTGCTCGCGGGCGGAACATTTCATGAACAAATACCTGGAGAAACACCATGCGCGCTGATTTCGACCTAGTTCCCACGATCCGCGCGCGCCGCCGGCGGGATACCTACGAGCGCCTGCGCGAAGCCCTGCTGTCGCTGGCCGGCGGCCGTGCCACCATCGTGCGCCATACCGCCAAGGCGTGGGCGAGCGTGACCTTCGAGGGCGCCCGACACACGCTCGAGCTCGAATTCACCGGCGCGGCGGCCGTAGCGGCCGGGGAACGCCTGATCGCCGAGCTCCCCGAGCACGAATTCGCCATCCCCGGCGAGCTGGTCGCCGACGCCAGCGTAATCGCGGCCGATCACACCCTGTTGTCCGCTCCGCGCCTGGCGGTGACCTGCGAGCTGCTGGTACTGCGCGATGCCTGACCATTCCGCATGCCTCGCCCTCGGATAGCTTCGGCCTGCCTCTCGAGCTGTGCGAGCCAGGCCCGCGGTTCGCTGCCTCAGTACCCGCGTGCGGGATCGAAGATCGGCGCGAGCGGGGCGCCGGCGACGTAGCGGCGGCAGTTCTCGACGAACCGCTCGGCCGAACGGACGAACATTTTCGATTGCGCGCGGCCCGAGAGGTGCATGGTGATCTGGGCGGCCTGAAGGCTCCACAGCGGGTGCTCGGGCGGCAGCGGCTCGGGGGTGGTCACGTCGAGTAGCGCGCCGCCGATGCGCCGCTGCCGCAACGCCTCGACCAGCGCCTCCTGATCGACCACCGCGCCGCGGGCGATATTCACCAGCACCGCGGTGGGCTTCATCGCGGCCAGCTCGGCGGCGCCGATCATCGCGTCGGTTTCCGGCGTCGCGGGGACGGCGAGGATCACCCAGTCGAACTCGCCGAGCCGCGCGCGCCACTGGTCGGGGCCGAGGGCGCCCCCGTGTCCGTCGGCACCGCCCGAGCGCCGCACCGGCACCACTTCGACGTCGAACGCCTCGAGCCGGGTCTTCACGAGGCCGCCGATCGCCCCCAGCCCGAGCAGCAGCGCGCGAGTCCCGGCCAGCTCCAGCTTGCCCGGCGAATCGAGCAGCCATTCGTGCCGGTCCTGCGCGCGGACGACCTCGCGGTAGCCCTTGGCATGGGCGAGCATCAGCATGACGACGTATTCGGCGATGGTGACCGCGTTGATGCCGGCGCCGTTGGTGATCGTGACCTTGCGTTCGGCGAGCAGGTCGAGCGGGAGGAAATCGAGCCCCGCGTAGATCGAGTTGAGCCAGCGCAGGCTGCCGGCCGCGCGCACGGCCTCCGCCATCGGCTCCTTCCTGTCGAGATCGAACCAGCCGATCTCGGCTTCGGGAGCGAGGCGCAGCAGTTCTTCGGTCGAGGAATACCAGCGCGGCGCGATCTCGGGCGGGAGATGCGGCTCGACCAGCGGGCGGACAAGCGCGGAGAGCACGGCGATGGTCATGAAGCGAACCCTCTCCTACACGTCAGCCCGGACTTGCTCCGGGCGCGTGCTTTCTTTCTGGCGCCGCGCCCGAAGTAAAGCACCACCCCGGATCAAGTCCGGGGTGACGGTTGGGTTTAAGGAAGCTTCCAATCCCACCCCAGCGGATCGCCGTCCATCACCTCGACTCCCTGCGCCGCGAGCTCGTCGCGGATCTTGTCTGACGTGGCAAAGTCCTTTGCCGCCCGGGCTTCCTTGCGGCGAGCGAGCGCGGCTTCGATCTCGGCTTCGGTGATCGTGGCTTGCGCGGGGCGGAGACGCAGCGCCTCGCGATTGAGCCCGAGCAAATCGAGCCCGAGAACCTGGTCCATCCTCTCCAGCGCCGCGAGCTGTTGGGCCGGCGCGATCGCCGACTTGCCGATCACGAGGTCGGCGACCGCCAGCGCGTTCGACGTGTTGAGGTCGTTCGAGATCTCGTCTTCGAAGGCCGTTAGCTCGGCATCCGCGCTGGTTCCGCCGGCGCCTTCGGCCTGGCGGGCGCGAAGGCGCTCGACCGAAAGCACCATCCGCTTGAGCCGCGTCAGCGCCGCGCCTAGGCCTTCCCAGGTGAACTCGAGCTCGCTGCGGTAGTGCGCCTGGAGGCACATCACGCGGAACGCCAGCGGATGGTATCCGCGGTCGACCAGCGCCTGCAGGGTGAGAAACTCGCCGCTCGATTTCGACATCTTGCCGCGCCGGTCGACGAGGAAGTTGTTGTGCATCCAGATGCGCGCACCGGTGTCGGGGCCGCAACTGTGCGCCTGGTTCTGGGCGATCTCGTTCGGGTGGTGGATTTCGCGGTGGTCGATCCCGCCGGTGTGGATGTCGAACGGGTGGCCGAGCAGCTCGGCGCTCATCACCGAGCATTCGATGTGCCAGCCGGGCGCGCCGCGGCCCCACGGGCTGTCCCACTCCATCTGGCGGCTTTCGCCTGGCGGGGTGGTGCGCCAGATCGCGAAGTCGGCCGGGTGGCGCTTGCCCGCGACGCTGTCGATCCGGCTCTCGCCCCCGAGCTCAACGGCGTCGGTGCTGGCGCGGGCGAGCCGGCCGTAGTCGGGCACGGTCGAGACGTCGAAATAGAGCCCGCTGTCGAGCCGGTAGCAATGCCGGGCCTCGATCGCCTGCCCCCAGGCGATCATCGCCTCGACATAGTCGGTCGCGCGCGGGTGCCGGGGCTTGCGGATGTTGAGCCGCGCGAGGTCCGCCTCGAACACCGCCTGGTAGTGCCGCGCGATGTCCCACGCCGACTTGCCTTGTGCGGCGGCGGCTTTCTCCATCTTGTCGTCGCCCGCGTCGGCGTCGCTGGTCAGGTGGCCGACATCGGTGATGTTGATCACGTGATGGAGCTTATAGCCCTTGAAGCTCAGCACCCTCCCCAGCGTGTCGGCGAACACATAGGCGCGCATGTTGCCGACGTGCTGGTAGTTGTAGACCGTCGGCCCGCACGAATAGATCCGCGCCTCGCCGGGGTGGATCGGCTGGAACGTTTCCAGCCGGCGGGTCAGCGAGTTGAACAGGCGCAGGTCGGTCATTGCGGGCGCTTTGGCCGCACCCTGCCGAACATTCAATTCCCTCGTCATTGCGAGCGAAGCGAAGCAATCCATCGCCGGAGCTGGATTGCCGCGTCGCCTTCGGCTCCTCGCAATGACGATCAGTTCAGTCCCACCCCTCCCAGCGCACCGCCTCGTCGAGCGGCGCGCGGGCGACGGGGAAGCGGTTCACCAGCGCCTCCGGATCGCGGTAACCGATCGCCACGCCGCAGAAGAAGATATGGTCCTCGGGGATCGCCACCACTTCGCGGATTTGCGGGCTATACACCGCCCACGCCTCCTGGAAGCAGCAGTCGAACCCCTCCTCGCGCAGCAGCAGCGCGATCGTCTGCAGCCACATGCCGATGTCCGACCATTGCGGCGGGCCCATGTACCTCGGCGTGTGCACCAGCATCAGCACCGGCGCGCCGAACGCGCGGAAGTTGTTCGCGAACCAGGCGAGGCGGCTCATCTTGTCCTCGCGCGGGATGCGAAGCGCCCCGTACATATCCTCCCCCACCCCGCGCCGCCGGGTCTCGTAGGCGCCGTCGAGCTCGGGCGGGTAGACATGATACTCGGGCGCGAACGCCGCGCGGCCCTTGGGCAAGTCCTCGGTCACCCGCGCGATCAGGCGAGCGAGCGGGTCGCCGGTGAGCACGACCCCGTGCCACGGCTGGGTGTTGCCCCCCGACGGCGCGCGCTGGGCTCGCTCGAGCACCCGCGCGAGCACCGCGCGATCAACCGGCCGATCGAGGAACGCGCGGATCGAGCGGCGGCTGGAAACCGCCTCGGCGACGTTCACCCGTCCACCTCGAACAATTCGGCGAGCTGCTCGGTGATTGTGCCGCCGAGCTGCTCGACATCCATGATCGTCACCGCGCGCTTGTAATAGCGGGTCACGTCGTGGCCGATGCCGATCGCCACCAGTTGGACCGGCGATTGCTTCTCGATCCAGTCGATCACCTTGCGCAAATGCTGCTCGAGGTAGCCGGCGCTGTTCACCGAAAGCGTGCTGTCGTCGACCGGGGCGCCGTCGGAAATGACCATCAGGATGCGGCGGTCCTCCGGCCGGGCGAGAAGGCGCTCGTGCGCCCATAGCAGCGCCTCGCCGTCGATGTTCTCCTTGAGCAGCCCCTCGCGCATCATCAGGCCGAGGTTGCGGCGGGCGCGGCGCCACGGCTCGTCGGCGCGCTTGTAGATGATGTGCCGCAAGTCGTTGAGGCGGCCGGGCTGCGCGGGCTTGCCCTCTGCGAGCCAGGCTTCGCGGCTCTGCCCGCCTTTCCAGGCGCGGGTGGTGAATCCGAGCACCTCGGTCTTCACGCCGACGCGCTCGAGCGTGCGGCCGAGGATGTCGGCGCTGATCGCGGCGATCGAGATCGGCCGACCGCGCATCGAGCCCGAATTGTCGATCAGCAGCGTGACGACGGTGTCCTTGAACTCGACGTCGCGCTCGACCTTGTAGCTCAGCGAGTGGCCGGGACTGATGACCACGCGGGCAAGCCGAGCGGCATCGAGCAGGCCCTCCTCCTGGTCGAAGTCCCAGCTGCGGTTCTGCTGCGCCATCAGGCGGCGCTGGAGCCGGTTGGCAAGGCGGGTGACGACACCTTGCAGCCCGGTGAGCTGGCTGTCGAGATACTGCCGCAACCGGTCGAGCTCGTCCGGATCGCACAACTCGGGCGCTTCGATCACCTCGTCGAACTTGGTGGTCCAGGCCTTGTAGTCGAAGCCTTCGGGAATGTCGGTCCACGGGCGATTGGGGCGGACGGGCATCATGCCCTCCTCGCCCTCGTCCGCCGGGTCGCCATCGGCCATTTCCTCTTCGGACGACATCTCGGTCTCGCCGTCGCCGTCGTCGTCGCCCTCGGACATCTCGCCGGCCATCTCGGTGGCCTGCGGGTCGCCCTGGCCCTCGTTGTCGTCCTCGCCCTCTTCTTCCTCCTCGCCCTCGGGCTCCTCGCCGTCGTCGCTGTCGTCCGGCGTCTGGTCGCTCTCGTCGGGCAGCGTCAGGTCGAGATGGCGCAGGAGGTCGAGCGCCAGCCCCTGAAACGCCTTCTGGTCGCCGATCTGGCCGGCGAGCGCGTCGAAGTCGCCGCCCGCGCGCGCCTCGATCCATTCGCGCACCAGTTCGACCCCGGCGGCGGCACGCGGCGGCACCGGCTGGCCGGTGAGCTTTTCGCGCAGGATGAGGCCGAGCGCGGTCGGCACCGGCACGTCTTCGGCGCGCATCGCCCGGGTGATCGGGTCGGCCGCGGTGCGCAGCTCCATCGCCGCGTCGAGGTTGCCGCGTATGCCGCTGTACTCGTTGGCCCCGAGCGCCTCGTAACGGACGGCCTCGATCGCATCGTAGCTCGCCCGCGCGATCGGCTCGTGCGGCGCGCCGCGGGCGTGCAGCGCCTCGTCGTGATGGCGCAGCCGCAGCGCGAAGCCGTCCGCCACGCCGCGCGCCTCGCGCGCCTGGTCGGGCGGCAGCGAGCGGCCGGGGAGCGGCACCCGCATCTGCTTGCCGCGCACCGTCGGCGTGTCGGCGCTCCATGCGACCTCGACCTCGGGCTCGTGCGCCAGCGCGCGGCTCGCGCCGGTCAATGCGTGCTTGAAGCGGTCGAGGGGGGTTTCGTCGGGCATTGGTTTACACGCGAGCCCCAGCGAAGGCTGGGGCCTCAGGCGAGGAAGCGCCAGATGCGCGAGCCCCAGCGAAGGCTGGGGCCTCAGGCGAGGGAGCGCCAGATGCGCGAGCCCCAGCGAAGGCTGGGGCCTCAGGCGAGGAAGCGCGATCCGGCGAAAGGTCCCAGCTTTCGCTGGGACTCGGGCAGGCCATCATCATATGATGGCCTGCCCGGTCTTCGCCCAGTCGGCCAGGAAGCCTTCGATCCCCTTGTCGGTCAGCACGTGCCTGGCGAGCCCGCGGATCACCGCCGGCGGCGCGGTCATCACGTCGGCGCCGATGCGCGCGGCTTCGAGCACGTGGATGCCGTGGCGCACGCTGGCGACGAGGATTTCGGTACCGAAGCCATAGTTGTCGTAGATCAGGCGGATGTCGCGGATGAGCTCCATCCCGTCGAACCCGTTGTCGTCGTGCCGGCCGACGAACGGGCTGACGAACGTCGCCCCGGCCTTGGCCGCGAGCAGCGCCTGGGTGGCGGAAAAGCACAGGGTGACGTTGACCATCGTGCCCTCGCCGGTCAGCGCGCGGCAGGCCTTGAGCCCGTCGATGGTAAGCGGCAGCTTGATGCACACATTGTCCGCGATCTGGCGAAGGATTTCCGCCTCGCGCATCATCTCGGCATAGTCGAGCGCGACCACCTCGGCGCTGACCGGACCTTCGACGATCCCGCAGATCTCGCGGGTGACTTCGAGGAAATTGCGGCCCGACTTGTGCACCAGCGAGGGGTTGGTGGTCACCCCGTCGAGCAGTCCGGCCTCGTTGAGCTCGCGGATGTCGGCGATCTCGGCGGTGTCGGCAAAGAATTTCATGGCGCGGCAGGCTCCGGGAACTGGCGATTCCCCGCGAGCCTTACCGATTGCTCCGGCGCGCCGCTAGAGCCGCGCGCCGACCCCGAACGCGCCCATGATCAGCGGGTCGCGGGTCGCTTCGGGATTGGCGCGGATCGCGCTTTCCTCGCGCGCGATCTCGCCCCAGATCACGTCGTCCACCCTGGCCGCGACGTTGCGCGCGGCGCCCGCGACGTCGACCCCGGTGAGCGCGCCGAGCACTTCGCCGACCAGCGGATCGCCGGCCAGCCGCAGCCCGCT
>JBGSBH010000026.1:0-16450 GCA_041730635.1 Cypionkella sp. | reverse complement strand
CTATCGGATCATCGGCGGCTTTCGCTTCTACGAGCGTGCGGAAATCCGTGACGCGCTGGCCTATCTCAGGGTCATTGCCAGCCCCGCCGACGATCTGGCGTTCGAACGGATCTACAACCAGCCCAAGCGCGGGCTTGGCGCCAAGACGCTGGAGCAGATGCACCGCCACGCGCGCGCGACCGGGCTGCCGCTCGCCGCCGCCTCGCTCCAGCTCGCCGACAGCGACGAGCTCGCCGCCCGCGCGCGCGGCACCATCGCGCAGCTTATGCGCCAGTTCCTGCGCTGGCGCGAGCTGGCCGAGACCACCGCCCCCGCCGAGCTCATCCGCACCGTCCTTGTTGAAAGCGGCTACGAGGCGATGCTCAAGGCCGAAAAGAGCGCCGAGGCCGCCGGCCGGCTGGAGAACCTGTCCGAGCTGGCCCGCGCGATGGAGGAATACGCATCGCTCGGCGACTTCCTCGAGCACGTCGCGCTGGTGATGGACAACGATCGCGCCGACGACGGCGAGAAGGTCACCATAATGACCATCCACGCCGCCAAGGGGCTCGAGTTCGACCACTTGTTTCTGCCGGGGTGGGAGGAAGGGGTGTTCCCTTCGCAGCGCGCGCTCGACGAGGGCGGGCTCGCCAGCCTCGAGGAAGAGCGGCGCCTGGCCTATGTCGCGATCACCCGCGCGCGGCGCCGCTGCACGATCCTCCACGCCGCCAACCGGCGGATCTACGGCCAGTGGACCAGCTCGATCCCGAGCCGGTTCGTCGGCGAGCTGCCCAAGGACCACATCGCCGAGGAGACCACGCTCACCGGCGGGGCGTCGCTGTGGCGGGCGCAGCTGAGCGAGCACGACGATCCGTTCGCCCATCTCGCCCGCGAACATCCGGCGCGCACCATGACCCGCGGTCCCGGCTGGCAGCGCGCGCTCACCACCGGCTACGACCCGGCCCCCGCGCGCGTGAAGGAGAGCACGCGCAGCGCGGCGAGCTTCGCCGCCAAGCCGCGCGGCGACATCGCGGTCGGCCAGCGCGTGTTCCACGACAAGTTCGGCTACGGCGAAGTGCTCGGCCAGGAAGGCAACAAGCTGGAGATCGAGTTCGAGGCCGCCGGGCGCAAGCGGGTGATCGACAGCTTCGTCACCGCCGCCTGACTCGGAGCTCTAGCTGAACCCGGTGCCGAGGAAGCTCGGGATCGGGCCGTTCCATTCGCCCGGCGCCGACGGCACGCTGTCGGCCGGTTCGCGCTCCCCGCGCGCTTCCGTCGGGGGGCGCTCGGGGCGCGGTCGGCGGTCGCCGCGGGGGCGCTCCGCCTGCCCTGCGCGCGGGCGGCGCGGGCGCTCCTCGCGCTCCGCTTCGGGAGCCGGCCCGTCCGGCGGCGGGGCGGCGACGAGCTCCACCCGCACGTCTTTCTTGCCGAACACCGGCACCGCCGCCCCGGTCAGCTTCTCGACGTTCTCGATCGCCTCGGCATCGTCTTCGGAGACCAGCGTGAAAGCGCGCCCCTTCGCGCCCGCGCGGCCGGTCCGGCCGATGCGGTGGACGTAGTCGTCCGGGTGCCACGGGGTGTCGAAATTGAACACGTGGCTGACGCCCTTGATGTCGAGCCCCCGCGCGGCGACGTCGCTGGCGACGAGGATGTTGACCTCGCCCTTCTTGAACCGGTCGAGCTCCTTCAGCCGGCTGGCCTGATCCATGTCACCGTGGATTTCGCTGGAGGCGAAACCGTGTCGCTGCAGACTCTTGTTGAGCTCGCGCACGGTGGTCTTGCGATTGGCGAAAATGATCGCGGTCTCGACCAGGTCGTTGCGCAGCAGCCAACGCAGCGTGTCGCGCTTGTCGCGCGCCTTCACCGGCACCTTGAACGCGGTGATGTTCTCGTTGGTCGAGGCGGCGCGGGTGACCTCGATCCGCTTCGGCGCCTTGAGGAATTTCTTCGCCAGCTTCTCGATCGGCGGCGGCATCGTCGCCGAGAACAGCATCGTCTGCCGCGTTTCGGGCAGCTTCGAGCAGATGAACTCGATATCGGGGATGAACCCCATATCGAGCATCCGGTCGGCCTCGTCGATCACCAGCAGCTCGCAGCCGTTGAGGAGGATCTTGCCGCGCTCGAACAGGTCCATCAGCCGGCCCGGGGTGGCGATCAGCACGTCGACCCCTTCGGACAGCGCCTTGAGCTGGTCGCCCATCTGCACGCCGCCGATCAGCAGCGCCATCTTGAGGTTGTGATTGGTCCCGTATTTCTCGAAGTTCTCGGCCACCTGCGCGGCCAGCTCGCGGGTCGGCTCGAGGATCAGGCTGCGCGGCATCAGCGCCCGGCGGCGGCCGTGCGCGAGGATGTCGATCATCGGCAGCACGAAGCTCGCGGTCGTGCCGGTGCCGGTCTGGGCGATGCCGATGATGTCCTTCATCATCAGCACCGGCGGGATCGCCTGCGCCTGGATCGGGGTCGGCTCGGAATAGCCGGCCGCTTCGACCGCCTGCAGCAATTCGGGAGATAGGCCGAGATCGGCGAAGGTCATGCGGGTCACGATGTCCGGATCATGCGGGCGGGCGCCCGGCTGCGAACGGGAAAAGCCCCGGCCCGTTCCGCGCGCGCCCCTGCGCGCAGGCGGCGCAAAAGTCAAGGATTCGCCCGCCGCCTAGTCGTCCGACAGCACGAGCTGGCGCATCTTGCTCAGTTCGCAACTCGCCCCGGCGCGCGAGTGGAGCCGGTCGCGCTCGACGCAGAGCAGCCCGTCGCCGGTCCGTTCCACATAGAAGCCCTTGTAGAAATCGCGCGCGCTGCAGGCCTTTTCGAGGCTTGCGGCGACCAGCCGCTGATCGCGCATGAACAGCAGCAGCCGCGCGCCGTCGGGCTGCACCGCGGCGATGCCCGATACCGGCACGCAGCGGCCCATCTTGCGCTCGACGATCCGCGACGGCGCGAAGCCCGCGTCCATCTGCGTCAGCATCGATGGGCGGACTGCCGGATCGCGCGGCGCGATGCGGATGGTCACGCGCTGCTCGATGCGCACCTGGTGGGCCAGCGGATCGAGCGCCGGATCGGCAGCCTCGACCATCTCGACCGCCGCGGCGGGCGCGCTCGCGGCCGGCGCGGGCGCTGCCACCGGCGGCGGCAGCAACGCCGCCCCCCCGCTCCCCAGCGTAGGCACGAGCAGCGCCAGCGGCGCGAGGAGAGCGAGGGTCGGATGCATGGTCGCCGGTGCCAATAGCCGATGCGCTTGAATAGCGGCTTAATCTCGCCGCGGAAGCCGGCGCGCTCTGGAAACCTGCCGATCGTTCGGGCAGGGAGCGGCGCACGATGAGCGATGGCGAGAACTTCCTCGAGGCGGCCGCGAGCCTGCTGGGGCCCCGCGGGCTGACCCGTGATGCCGAGCTGATGGCTCCCTGGCTGACCGATTGGCGCGGGCGCTACACCGGGCGCGCCCTGGCGCTGGCCTCGCCCGCCTCGACCGAGGAAGTCGCCGCGCTGGTCGCGCTGTGCGCGCGGCACCGGGTGCCGATCGTGCCGCAGGGGGGCAACAGCGGCATGTGCGGCGGCGCCACCCCGGACGAAGGCGGGACAGCGGTGCTGCTCTCACTGCGGCGCATGGACCGCATCCACGCGCTCGACCGGGAAGCGGGCCAGGCGGTGTGCGAGGCCGGAGTGGTGCTGCAGAACCTGCACGATGCCGCCGCGCGGGAGGGTCTGCGCTTTCCGCTGACGCTGGGCGGCAAGGGCTCGGCCACCGTCGGCGGGCTCGTTTCGACCAACGCCGGCGGCACTCAGGTGCTGCGCCACGGTTCGATGCGCGCCCAGGTGATCGGGCTCGAGGCGGTGCTCGCCAGCGGCGAGATCTACTCCGCGCTGGTGCCGCTCAAGAAGGACAACCGCGGGTTCGACTTGAAGCAACTGCTGATCGGCTCGGAGGGGACGCTGGGGATCGTCACCGCGGCGACCTTGCGGTTGCTGCCCGCGATCGCCGACCGGCGCGTGATCTGGGCCGGCGTGCGCTCGCTCGAGGATGCGCGCCGGCTGCTGTTGCACTGCGAGGCCATGGCAGGGTCGGCGCTCGAAGGTTTCGAGGTCCTGGCGCAGGAAACGCTCGACGATGTCGTCGCTTACCTCCCCGGCGCGCGCACACCGCTCGGCGGGCGGCACGAGTGGCATGCGCTGATCGAGCTTGTCGCCAGCACCGGCGAGGCGGAGCGGCTGCCTTTGCTGGCCGAGGACCTGCTGGCGGGGGCGCTCGAGCGTGAATTGCTCGACGACGCCGCCATCGCCGCCAGCGAAGCCCAGGCCGAAGCGTTCTGGACGCTGCGCGAATCGATCGCCGCGGCCGAGCGCGCCCGCGGCCCGGCGGTGCAGCACGACATCTCGGTCGCGGTCGAACGGATGCCCGCGTTCGTCGACGCCGCGGTGCCCCGGATCGAGCGCGCCTGGCCGGGCACCCGCGCGGTCGCCTTCGGCCATCTGGGCGACGGCAACGTCCATTTCCACGTGATCGCCCCGCCCGGCGCCGACGCGCGGCGGTGGCAGGAAACCGACGGCACGGCGATCAGCGATCAGATCTACGCGCTGGTCGGGGAGTGGGGCGGTTCGATCAGCGCCGAGCACGGCATCGGCCAGCTCAAGCGCGATGCGCTGGCCTCGCTCGGAGACCCGGTGGCGCTCGGCATGATGCGCGCGGTGAAGCGCGCGCTCGACCCCGACGGGCTGCTCAACCCGGGCAAGCTGGTCGAGCTTGCGCCCGCGCACGCCAGCCCGTAAAGCGCCCGCTCCCGCGCGCCCGGCCCGGCCGCCGCGCGAACCCGTGACCCACCTTCCGCGGAGATTTCGATGGCCAGCGCGCCGCAACCCCCCCTGCCCCTGTTCTATCAGGACCTGATGCCGCTCAACAGCCGCGACCACGCGAAGTGGCGCAGCAAGCCGCTCGACGCGCTCACCTGGATGTGCGGCCAGCACGCTATCCCGCTGACCGCGGAGGAATTCATCCAGGCGCAGCGCGATTTTCCCATCATCTTCAGCGCCGGGCCCGATCCGGTACCGCTCGCGCTGATGGGGCTCAACGAGGGGGTCAACACCTTCATCGACGACCAGGGCAAGCCGATCGGCGAGTTCTACCTGCCCGCCTACGCGCGGCGCTATCCGTTCCTGCTCGCGCGGCTGAGCAACGACGCGCAGGAGCTCTCGCTGTGCTTCGACCCGACCTCCGAGGCGCTCGGCGCGTACGACGAGGGGGCCGAGCTATTCACCGAGGACGGCAAGCCGGCCCCGTCGGTCGAGGCCGCGTTGCAGTTCTGCGAGCAGTTCGAGCAGGCCGGCGCGCGCACGCAGGCGTTCCTCGAGGAGCTGAAGAAGCACGACCTGCTGATGGACGGCGAGGTCGCCATCACCCAGGGTTCGGACCCCGACAAGCCCTACGTCTACCGCGGCTTCCGGATGATCAACGAAGAGAAGCTGCGCGAGCTCGATCCCGCGGTGCTCAAGGAATGGACCGGCAGCGGCCTCTTGGCGATCCTGTTCGCGCACTTGTTCTCGCTCGAGCGGATGCGGGTCATCTTCGAGCGGCAGGTCAGCCAGGGCAAGATGCCGCAAGGGGCCGGCGACGCCGCCTGAGCGCGGCGAGCCGCACCCTGGACGCGACGGGGCGGGGGTTGAAACCCGCTCCGCCACCGCCTACTTTCGGGCTACCCGGTTCGCGCTTCCCTCATGGCCGGATCGGGCCGGTGCACTGCGGTGCACCTCCTCCCTGAACCTTGGCCACCTCGTGCGCTTCGCACGAGGTGGTTTTTTCCTTGGCCCGGTCATTCCGCCGCCAGCCGCAACCGGCCCCCGCCGAGAGCGGCGACCTCGGCCGCCAGCGCGCGCACCAGGCCGGCGAGCGTCCGGATCATCCCCGGCAGCCGGCCGCTCGGCTCGGCCAGCCGGGCATCGAGATAGCTCGCCCGGCACACCTCGACCTGCAGCGCATGAACCCCGCGCGCCGGGGCGGCGTGGCGGTCGAGCACGTAGCCTCCGGCATAGGGCCGGTTGTGGACCGCGACCCGGCCCTGCGCCTCGAACCAGGCGAACGCGTGTCCCACCAGCGCGGAATCGCAGCTCGCCCCGAAGCGGTCGCCGATGACGAATTCGCCCGGCCGCTCGCCCGCGTGGCGCGCGCGCAGCGGGGGCATCGAATGCAGGTCGATCAGCAGCGCCGCCCCCCAGCGGTCGCGCAAATCCGCCAGCGCGCGGGCCAGCGCCGCGTGGTACGGCGCGTGGATTCCGGCGACCCGGGCGTCGAGCGCGGCGCGCACGATCCGGTGCTTCCACAGCTCGCCGTGGCCGGGCAGCCGCCGGGGGACGAGGCCGAGCCCGCTGCGCGCGCGCCGGTTGGCGAGCGAATGGCGGGCGCCCGGCGGCGGGCCTTCGGCGATCATCGACCAGTCGACATCGTCGGGCGCGCGGTTGAGGTCGAGCATCGCCCGCGGCGCGTGCGCCACCAGCAGCGCCGCCCCGGTCTGCGCGGCGACCGCATCGGCCAGGTGGTCGCAGTGGCGGTCTTCCAGCCGCAGCTGCGCGAGGCGCGGATCGCGCAAGGCGGCGAGGACTTCGCCGGGATAGGCGCGCCCGCCGTGCGGGGCCGCGATCAGCACCGGCAGCGGCGCCCCCGCCGGGCAGCGCAGGGTGAACGCCGGGCACCCGGCCCCGGGGATCGTCCCGCCGCTCTCGCCTTCGATCGGCTGCCTGTCCATCGCCGGCCGAGCAGTACTCGCCGCGCGCGCTGTGTCAAAGCAGGCCGGCCTGCGCGAAGCGAAAGATTTCTTAAGCGGAATCGGCTATGCGCGGTGCGATGACCGACCACGCCCCGATCCGCATCCTGCTCGCCGAAGACGAGGAGGCGATGCGCACCTATCTCGCCCGCGCGCTCGAGAATGCCGGATACCGAGTCGCCGCGGTCGATCGCGGGACGGCCGCGGTGCCGCTGCTCGAGACCGAGCATTTCGACCTGCTGCTGTCGGACATCGTCATGCCCGAGATGGACGGGATCGAGCTCGCCCAGCGGTGCAACGAGGTCAGCCCGGCGACCAAGGTGATGTTCATCACCGGCTTCGCCGCGGTGACCTTGAAGGCCAGCCGCGAACAGCCGCGCGCCAAGGTGCTGTCGAAGCCGTTCCACCTCAAGGACCTGGTGCTCGAGGTCGACCGCCTGTTCCATCCCGAGGCGGCAGCGCGGCTGTAGCCCCCCTTGCGCGGCGGAACGGCCCTCGCTAAGTGGCCGCCTGCTCGATGGTGTGGGCGTATAGCTCAGTGGTAGAGCACTATGTTGACATCGTAGGGGTCCCAAGTTCAATCCTTGGTACGCCCACCATCGAAGCCTGAAGGGCGTCGCGCAAGCGGCGCCTTTTGCCTTTCCGGGCCCGCCCTTGCGCCCCATCCCCGCGCTGCTAAAGCGCCGCCAACTCATTCTGGCAGCAGGACCGACATGGCGAAGATCAAGGTAGCGAACCCCGTCGTCGAGATCGACGGCGACGAGATGACCCGCATCATCTGGCAGTGGATCCGCGAGCGGCTGATCCTGCCCTACCTCGATATCGACCTCAAATACTACGACCTCGGGGTCGAGAAGCGCGACGAGACCGAGGATCGGATCACCGTCGATGCGGCCAAGGCGATCAAGCAGTACGGCGTCGGCGTGAAGTGCGCGACGATCACCCCGGACGAGGCGCGGGTCGAGGAATTCGGGCTCAAGAAGATGTGGAAGAGCCCCAACGGGACGATCCGCAACATCCTCGGCGGCGTGGTCTTCCGCGAGCCGATCGTGATCCAGAACGTGCCCCGGCTGATCCCCGGCTGGACCGACCCGATCGTCGTCGGCCGCCACGCGTTCGGCGACCAGTACCGTGCCACCGACACCCTGATCCCCGGCCCCGGAAAGCTGCGCCTGGTGTGGGACGGCGAGGATGGCCAGAAAATCGACCTCGACGTGTTCGATTTCCCGAGCGCCGGCATCGCGATGGCGATGTACAACCTCGACGATTCGATCCGCGACTTCGCCCGCGCCAGCTTCAACTACGGCCTCGGGCTCGGCTGGCCGGTGTACCTCAGCACCAAGAACACCATCCTCAAGGCCTACGACGGGCGCTTCAAGGACCTGTTCCAGGAAGTGTTCGACGGCGAGGGCTTCGCCGAGAAGTTCAAGGCCGCCGGGATCGTCTACGAGCACCGCCTGATCGACGACATGGTGGCGAGCGCGCTCAAGTGGTCGGGCAAGTTCGTCTGGGCGTGCAAGAACTACGACGGCGACGTCCAGTCGGACCAGGTCGCACAAGGGTTCGGCAGCCTCGGGCTGATGACCAGCGTGCTGATGACGCCCGACGGCAAGACCGTCGAGGCCGAGGCCGCGCACGGCACCGTCACCCGCCACTACCGCCAGCACCAGCAGGGCAAGGCGACCAGCACCAACCCGATCGCCAGCATCTTCGCCTGGACCCGCGGCCTCATCTACCGCGGCCGGTTCGACGATACGCCCGACGTGGTCAAATTCGCCGAGACGCTCGAGCGGGTGTGCATCGAGACCGTCGAAAGCGGCAAGAGGACCAAGGCCCTCGCGCTGCTGATCGGCCCCGACCAGGCGTGGATGACCACCGAGCAGTTCTTCGAAGCGATCGTCCAGAACCTCGAGAAGGAAATGGCCGCCTGGAGCTGACGAGGATTTCGGCGGCGACTGCGCGACGATTCCATTTTCCTACATCCTGTCGTTCGCGCTAGCGGGATGGGATGCCCCGCCTGTTCGAAACCTGCGCATTGCGTCCTGCCCTCAGGGTAACAGCGGCAGGTTACGGCCCCCATGCCGCTCGCGGAAAAGGTCTCAGTCGCGTTTGCAAAAAACTTTTGAAGTCAAAGGCTTGGGGACTAAGGTCACATAGTTTCGCACCCCGCCCGGCGTCACGCGGGGCACCCGCCTGATGGCCGGGGAGATCGCCTCCAGCACGATGATGTCCGATGCGCTGGTGATCCTCGGGGCAGCGGGAATAGTCATCCCCGTGTTCCATCGGTTCCGCATCACCCCGGTGATGGGCTTTATCCTGATCGGCATCCTGGTCGGACCGTTCGGGCTCGGGCGCCTCGTGCCAGAGCACCCGTGGCTCTATCATGTGACGATATCCGAACCCGAAGCGCTCGAACCGTTCGCCGAGTTCGGCATCGTGCTGCTGCTGTTCACCATCGGGCTCGAGCTGTCGTTCAAGCGCCTGTGGACGCTGCGCAGGCTGGTGTTCGGCCTCGGCGCGCTCGAACTGCTGGTCATTGGCAGCATTCTGGCAACGATCCTCGCCGGTCTCGGACAAGCGTGGACCGGGGCGCTGGCTCTCGGATTCGCGCTCGCGTTCAGCTCGACCGCCATCGTCCTGCCGATCGCCGGCACGACCAGCCCGGTGGGCCGCGCTGCGCTGTCGATGCTGCTGTTCGAAGACATCATGATCGTGCCGATCATTTTCATTCTCGGCGCGCTGGCTCCGCATGCGCAGGCGGACGGCTGGGACGGACTGTTCCGCACGCTGTGGCAGGGGCTGGTCGTGGTCACCGCGTTGCTGATCGCCGGACGGGTCGCGCTGCCGCGCCTGTTCTCGCAAGCAGCGCGCACCAAGAGCCCCGAGTTGTTCCTCGCTGCGAGCCTGCTGGTCGTGATCGGCGCCAGCTTGGCAACCGCCGCGGTCGGATTGTCGCCCATCGTCGGCGCGCTGATCGCCGGCCTGCTGATCGCAGAAACCGAATTTCACACCGAGGTCGAAGGGATCATCGAACCGTTCAAGGGACTTGCGCTCGGCGTCTTCCTCATCACCATCGGCATGACGATCGATTTGTCCGCGGTATGGGACCAGCTCGGCCTGATCGCACTCGCGGTCGCCGGGGTGCTGTCGTTGAAGGCCCTTGTCACGGGCGCGCTGCTGCGGCTGATGGGCGCGCGCAAGGGCACCGCAGCCGAGACCGGCCTGCTGATGGCAAGCCCGAGCGAAACCACGCTGATCGTGCTTTCGGCCGCCACCGCCGCGCTGGTGCTGGACCCTGAGACGGCACAGTTCTGGCAGATCGTCACTGCCATCGGCCTCACCATCACACCGCTGCTCGCGCGCGTGGGCCGCGGGGTCGGTCGGCGGATGGATCCACTGCCCGCGCTCGACGAAGGGGACCGGGGCGAGCCCAAAGTCATTATCGTCGGCGCGGGCCGCGTGGGCCGGCTGGTCGCCGACATGCTGGTCAAACACGGAATGCAGTATGTCGCCGTCGACAGCGATGCCGACATCATCGACCGGGCCCGGCGCAAGGGCTATCGCGCGGTGTTCGGCGATGCCGCCCGCAGCCGCGCGCTGGAGCGCCTGGGGATCGAACGCGCGCCCGCGGTGGTGCTGACGATGGACCAGCCGGTTCTCGCCCAGCATCTCACCACCAAACTGCGCAAGGACTATCCCGAACTGCCGATCATCGCGCGCGCGCGCGACCTCAATCACGCCGCGGCACTCTACCTGGCGGGGGCCAGCCATGCGGTCCCCGAAACGCTCGAAAGCTCGCTGCAGCTGTCGGAAGCGGTGCTGGTCGACGTCGGTATTCCGATGGGCCCGGTGATCGCCTCGATTCACGAGAAGCGCGATGAGTTCCGCGACCGCATCAAGCGCGAGGCAGCATTGCACCACCGGCCCAAGCTGCGCACGGGATTGCCCGATCAGGGATAAATCGCCCGTTCCACCCGTTGGTAAGACACAGGAGACCTAGCATGAGCAAGCCCGACCAGCCCGAAAACAAAGGCCCCGCGCAACAGGCGAGCGAGGAGCACGGCACGATCAAGCGCCCGCAGCGCAGCGAGCGCGACATGCTCGACACGGCCCGCGGCAGCGAGGTCGAAACCCGCGCCGCGGCGCGCAACCGCGGCTGATCAAGCGGCCGCGGCTTCGCTGGCGAGCGCCGCGCGCACCGCATCCAGCGCCGCGCTCGCGCGGCCGCCGTCGGGCCCCCCGCCCTGCGCCATGTCGGGGCGGCCGCCGCCTCCCTGCCCCCCGAGCGCGGCGACGCCGGCGCGCACCAGGTCGACCGCGCTGACCCGCGCGGTCAGGTCGTCGGTCACCCCGACCGCGATCGAGGCGCGGCCATCGTTCACCGCGACGATCGCCGCGACACCCGAGCCCAGCCGCGCCTTCGCTTCGTCGAGCAGGCCGCGCAGCGCCTTGGGCTCGAGCCCGTCGATTACCTGGCGGGAGAAAGCGACGCCGGCCACTTCCTCGCTCGCCGCGGTCGCGGGAGCGCCGCCGCCGCCGATCGCCAGCGCGCGCCGGGCCTCGGCCAGCTCGCGCTCGAGCCGCTTGCGCTCGTCGAGCAGCGCCGCGAGCCGCGCGGGCACTTCTTCGGGCGCCGCGCGGATCGCGCCGGCGGCCTGCTTGAGCGCCTCCTCGCGGTTCACCAGCCACTGCCGCGCCGCCTCGCCGGTGAGCGCCTCGATCCGCCGCACCCCCGCGCTGACCGCACTTTCGGACACGATGCGAAACAGCCCGATGTCACCCGTCGCGCGGACGTGCGTGCCGCCGCACAGCTCGACCGAGTACGTATCGCGGCCCATGCTGAGCACGCGCACCTCGTCGCCGTACTTCTCGCCGAACAGCGCCATCGCCCCGGCCGCGATCGCATCGTCGGGACTCATCAGCCGGGTGGTGACCGGTTCGTTGGCGCGGATTTCGGCGTTCACTTCGGCCTCGATCGCGGCGATGTCTTCGCCAGAGAGCGGTTTGGGGTGCGAAAAATCGAACCGCAGCCGGTCCTCGGCGACGAGCGAGCCCTTCTGCGTGACATGCTCGCCCAACCGGTGACGGAGCGCCGCGTGGACGAGGTGCGTCGCCGAATGGTTGGCGCGGATGCGGTCGCGCCGGTCGGCGTCGACCCACAAGTGCACGGTGTCGCCGACCTTGATGGAGCCGGCCTCGACCCGGCCGTGATGCGCGTGGAGCCGCCCGAGCGGCTTGCCGGTATCCTCGACTGCGATCTTCAGGCCTTCCGGCGTGGTGATCGTCCCGGCATCGCCGCTCTGCCCGCCGCTCTCGCCGTAGAACGGGGTCTGGTTGACGAGCACGATCACGCGGTCGCCCGCGCCGGCGGAGGTCACTTCGGCGCCGTCCCTGACCAGTGCGACGACGCGGCCCTCGCCCTCGGTGGCGGTGTAGCCGGTGAATTCGGTGGCGCCCTCGCGCTCGGCAATGTCGAACCACAGCTCGCCGTCGGCGGCGGCGCCGCTGCCCTTCCACGCCGCGCGCGCGGCGGCCTTCTGCCGCGCCATCGCGGCATCGAAACCCGCGCGATCGACGGCAATGCCGCGGCTGCGCAGCGCATCCTCGGTGAGGTCGTAGGGGAAACCGTAGGTATCGTAGAGCTTGAACGCGGTCTCGCCGTCGAGCTCGCCGCCCTCGCCCATCGCGCCGGTCGCTTCGTCGAGCAGGCGCAGGCCGTTCGCCAGCGTGCGGCGGAACTGGGTCTCCTCGCGCTGCAGCGTCTCCTCGATCAGCGGCTGCGCGCGGCCGAGCTCGGGATATGCCTGGCCCATCTCGGCAACGAGCGCCGGGACCAGCCGGTGCATCAGCGGTTCTCTGGCGCCGAGCAGGTGCGCGTGGCGCATCGCCCGGCGCATGATCCGCCGCAGCACGTAGCCGCGGCCCTCGTTCGACGGCAGCACCCCGTCGGCGAGGAGGAAGCTCGCCGAACGCAGGTGATCGGCGATAACCCGGTGGCTGGCGCGCGCCTCGCCCTCGGCGGCGACGCTGGTCAGGCTTTCGCCCGCCGCGATCAGCGCGCGGAAAGTGTCGGTGTCGTAATTGTCGTAAACCCCCTGCATCACCGCGGCGATGCGTTCGAGCCCCATGCCGGTGTCGATGCTCGGGCGCGGCAACTCGCCGACGATCTCGTCGGCCGCCTGCTCGAACTGCATGAAAACCAGGTTCCAGATCTCGACGAACCGGTCCCCGTCCTCGTCGGGGCTGCCGGGCGGGCCACCGGCGATGTGCTCGCCGTGATCGTAGAAGATTTCCGAGCACGGCCCGCACGGGCCGTCGGAGCCCATCGCCCAGAAATTGTCCTTGGTAGGGATGCGGATGATCCGCGCTTCGGGCAGCCCGGCGATCTTGCACCACAGCGCGAACGCTTCGTCGTCGGTGTGATAGACGGTCGCCGTCAACCGGTCGGGGTCGAGGCCCCATTCGCGGGTCAGCAGTGTCCAAGCGTGGACGATCGCCTGTTCCTTGAAATAGTCTCCGAAGCTGAAGTTGCCCAGCATCTCGAAGAACGTGTGGTGCCGCGCGGTGTAGCCGACGTTGTCGAGATCGTTGTGCTTGCCGCCGGCGCGCACGCATTTCTGGCTGCTCACCGCGGTCGGCTGGGGCGGGGTCTCGAGACCGGTAAAGACGTTCTTGAACGGCACCATCCCGGCGTTGACGAACATCAGCGTCGGATCGTTGTAGGGCACCAGCGGCGCGCTCGGCACCACGCGGTGGCCCGCCGACGCGAAGTAGTCGAGGAAGCTGCGGCGGATATCGTTGGTCGAGGTCATCACCCGCCGCAGGTAAGCGGTAGGCGCGAACGCGACAAGCGAATTGCGGTCGAATCGTGGCAGCGCGCGGCGGCGATGCCGGCGGGGCGCCGAGTCGCTCGGCAGGTCACGCTTTGCTGGCAGTGACGATCCAGGCGGATGCCGGAAACGCGATCAGCCCGTCCTCGCAGCGGCCGGCGAGAAAGTGCTGGAGCCGGCCGTTGAAGGCGGCCCGCTCGTCCGGCGGCAGGCCGGCGGCCGCCGCGGCGGCGGGTCCGATGGCGAGGAAGAACTCGCGCGCATCGGCGACCGCATCGGGCCCGCTGCCGGCGACATAGGCGAAATCAACCGCTTCGAACGCCATTTCGGCCCAGCCGGCCTCGGCCAGGAGGGCCTCCACCCGGAGCGCATCGGCGAACGCGAAGGGCCCCGGCGCGTGGGGATCGGCGAGGCCCAGCGCCCCTTCGGGAAGCAGCGCGGCGACATCGCTGGCCCACGGATTGTCAGCCCGCTCGCGGAAGCAGGAAAATACCAGCCGCCCACCGGGTGCGGCGATCCGAGCGAGATGCGCGAAGGCGTGCACCGGTTGGTCGAAGAACATTACGCCGTGGCGCGAGACGATCAGATCGGGCGAAAACGCAGGCGCTTCCCACTCGGCCGCATCGCCGACTTCGAAACTGGCATTGTCGAGGTGCGCACCGCGCTCGCGGGCGACGCTTATCAGCTCGCCGCTGACGTCGAGCCCGACGATCCGCCCGCGCGGGTGACCACGCGCCAACGCCAGCGTCAGCTCGCCCGCGCCGCAGCCGACGTCGAGCGCGCGGTCGATCGCCTGCGCGCTTGCCCGGCCGAGCAGGCGATCGGTCAAGCCGGCGAACGCGCGGTCGGTCCGGCGCCATTCCTCGGCCCACTTGCGGCCCGTGCGCCCTTCCCAGTCGGGGCGGTCGGTCATCGGTTCGGCATCCCCCAGTGCTGCGGCCCGCCGACGCTTGCCCAAGCGCTCCCTGCTGGCAAGTCGGTTTCGCTCCGTATGGCGCGGATGACGAAAAGCCGGTGCGGGCCGCCACGGCGGCGCGCGCACCGGCTTTCCGGTTCGTCGAGCGCGCCGGGGCGCGCTCGCTGAGGATCAGAGGTCGTCGTCCGCGTCCGGACCCGCCATCAGCTCCTCGGCGACGGCATCGGTCCGGCCGCGGATAGCGGCTTCCAATTTGTCGCAAACTTCGGGGTTGCTCCGCAGGTAGTCCTTGGCGTTCTCGCGCCCCTGGCCGATGCGGATGCTGTCGTAGCTGAACCAGCTGCCCGACTTCTCGACCAGCCCGGCCTTGACGCCGAGGTCGAGGATCTCGCCGACTTTCGAGATCCCCTCGCCGTACATGATGTCGAATTCGACCTGCTTGAACGGCGGGGCGACCTTGTTCTTGACCACCTTCACCCGGGTCGAATTGCCGACGATGTCGTCGCGGTCCTTGATCTGCCCGGTGCGGCGGATGTCGAGCCGGACGCTGGCGTAGAACTTGAGCGCGTTGCCCCCCGTCGTGGTCTCCGGGTTGCCGTACATCACGCCGATCTTCATCCGCAGCTGGTTGATGAAGATGACCATGCACTTCGACCGGTTGATCGAGCCGGTCAGCTTGCGCAGCGACTGGCTCATCAGCCGGGCCTGCAGGCCGACGTGGCTGTCGCCCATCTCGCCCTCGATCTCGGCCCGCGGCACCAGCGCGGCGACCGAATCGACCACCAGCACGTCGATCGCGTTCGAGCGCACCAGCGTGTCGGTGATCTCGAGCGCCTGCTCGCCGGTGTCGGGCTGCGACACGATCAGCTCGTCGATGTTGACGCCGAGCTTCTTCGCATAAACCGGGTCGAGCGCATGCTCGGCGTCGACGAACGCTGCGGTGCCGCCATTGCGCTGCGCCTCGGCGATCACGTGCAGCGCGAGCGTGGTCTTGCCGGAGCTTTCCGGCCCATACACCTCGATCACCCGCCCGCGCGGCAAACCGCCGACGCCCAGGGCGATGTCGAGCCCGAGCGAGCCGGTCGAGATCGTCTCGACCTGCATCGTCTCCTTCTGGCCGAGTTTCATCGCCGAGCCCTTGCCGAACGCACGGTCGATCTGCGCGAGCGCGGCGTCGAGCGCCTTCTGACGGTCCGTATCCAAGTCCTTGCCTTCCACCAGCTTCAGATTCGACACCGCCATGACACACCCTTTCGCGCTTTGCCTAGACCCGCAGTCCGGCTGCTACCGACTCGCGCGATGTATCCTGTTTGTTCCACAAGAACAAGAGGCGAACAGAACTATTTCGCTCGCTGACACAAAGCGTCACTCGTCGATGACTTCCCAGCGCAGTTCGCGGCGGCCGTTGGCGGGCACGGTGAGCTCGACGACGCGGGCGCCGTCCTTGAGCCGGGTGCGCGCGAGGCCGCTCACCCGCGCGGCGCTCCCGCCGACGGTGACCCGCAGCGGTGCCGGGGACGGGTTGGCATTGGTCAGCACCAGCCGCATCGGCACCCGGCCGCCGCGCCGCCGTTCGCCCGTGCCATTATCGATCGCGCACGAGGCCTGCACCTGCGCGCTCGTCCCGATCGCGAGTTCCACGTCCTGACCGGCGGCGTGATCGCGCAGGTGCTCTTCCCCCACCAAGAGCTCGCCCTGCGCAGTGCTCTCGAATACCGTCACCCCGCCGGTGGGCAAGGCGATGCCGAGGCCGTGCCGCGCGTCGTTGACCGTCGTCAACAGCCGTTCGGCCGGCTCGGCCTCGCCTTCGGTGTGCCGCCACGGCGCGCAGTAAGTGGTATAGAGCAGGCGGCCGGCCACGCGCTCGCGGTCGAGAAAGGCGACTTGTTTCTGGCTCCGCGCGGCGACCGTCACCGGTTCCGGCACCCGATAGAGCTTGAGATCGCCCAGGTCCTCCTCGCGCGCGATGACCGCCGCGA
>JBGSBH010000025.1:0-16497 GCA_041730635.1 Cypionkella sp. | reverse complement strand
TCGAGACCCCGGCGGCCACGGTGCCGACGCCGATCTCCGAGACCAGCTTGACGTGGATGCGGGCAGCGGGGTTGGCGTTCTTGAGGTCGTGGATCAGCTGCGCGAGGTCTTCGATCGAGTAGATGTCGTGGTGCGGCGGGGGCGAGATCAGGCCGACGCCCGGGGTCGAGTGGCGGACCTTGCCGATGACCTTATCGACCTTGTGTCCGGGGAGCTGGCCGCCCTCGCCGGGTTTGGCGCCCTGCGCCATCTTGATCTGGATGTCGTCGGCGTTGACGAGGTATTCGGTGGTCACCCCGAAGCGGCCCGATGCGACCTGCTTGATCCTCGAGCGCATCGTGTCGCCATTGGCCAGCGCGCGGAAGCGATCGGGCTCCTCGCCGCCCTCGCCGGTGTTCGAGCGGCCGCCGATGCGGTTCATCGCGATGGCGAGCGTGGTGTGCGCCTCGCGGCTGATCGAGCCGAAGCTCATCGCCCCGGTGCTGAAGCGCTTGACGATCTCGGCCGCCGGTTCGACCTCGTCGAGCGGAATCGGCTTGTCCGCTGGCTTCAGCTCCATCAGGCCGCGGATCGTCAGCAGCCGTTCGGATTGTTCGTTCACCTGGCGCGCGAAGTCCTGGTAGCGTTCGCGGCTGTTGCCGCGCACCGCGTGCTGCAGGTCCGCGACAGTGCCCGGGGTCCAGGCGTGGTCCTCCCCGCGCAGGCGGAAATGGTAGATGCCGCCCGGATCGAGCATGTGCTCGTACGCCGGATTGTGACCGTAGGCGAGCGCGTGGCGGCGCACCGCTTCCTCGGCCACTTCGGCAAGGCCCACGCCCTCGATCGTGGTGGCGGTGCCAGTGAAGTATTTGTCGACGAAGGCGCTCGACAGCCCGACCGCGTCGAAGATCTGCGCCCCGCAATACGACTGGTAGGTCGAGATGCCCATCTTGGACATGACCTTGAGGATGCCCTTGCCGATCGCCTTGACGTAGTTCTTGACGACCTCGCCTTCGCCAAGGTGCGTCAGCTTGGTGCGGCGGATGTCCTCGAGCGTCTCGAACGCGACGTAGGGGTTGATCGCCTCCGCGCCGTAGCCGGCCAGCGCGCAGAAATGGTGCACCTCGCGCGCCTCGCCGGTCTCGACGACCAGGCCGGTCTGCATCCGCAGGCCCTGGCGGACGAGGTGATGGTGCACAGCCGCGGTGGCGAGCAGCGAGGGGATCGGGATGCGGCCGGGCCCGTGCGCGCGGTCGGACAGCACGAGGATGTTGTGATCCTGCAGCACCGCCTCGGTCGCGGCCCAGCACATCTCGCGGATCGCAAGCTCCACCCCATCGACCCCGGCGCCGGCATCCCAGCAGATGTCGATCGTCGCACAGCGAAAGGCGCCGTCGAGAGCGGCTTCCACCGAACGGATCTTGGCGAGGTCCTCGTTGGTGAGAATCGGCTGGCCGACTTCGAGCCGTTTGTGGGTGCCCGCGTCGCGGCCGAGCAGGTTGGGGCGCGGGCCGACCATGCTGGTGAGGCTCATCACCAGCTCCTCGCGGATGGGGTCGATCGGCGGGTTGGTCACTTGCGCGAAGTTCTGCTTGAAATAGTCGAACAGCAGCCGCGGCCGGGCGGACAGCACCGCGATCGGGGTGTCGGTGCCCATCGATCCGATCGGGTCGTCGCCCAGTTGCGCCATCGGCTCGAGGAACTTGGCGACGTCCTCCTGGGTGTAGCCGAACGCCTGCTGGCGCTGGAGCAGATCGCTCGCCGGCTCGGGCACGGCGCTCAATTCGGGCTCGATGTGGTCGAGATCCTCGAGCTTGTACTGCGCGGCCGCAAGCCAGTCCGCATACGGCTCGGCCGAGGCGAGGCCGGCCTTGAGCTCTTCGTCCTCGATGATCCGGCCCTGCTCGAGATCGACCAGCAGCATCTTGCCCGGTTGCAGCCGCCATTTGCGGACGATGT
The DNA here is from genome assembly GCA_041730635.1 of Cypionkella sp. Lineage (GTDB taxonomy): Bacteria > Pseudomonadota > Alphaproteobacteria > Sphingomonadales > Sphingomonadaceae > Tsuneonella. Next base: position 14,559 of record JBGSBH010000025.1, on the reverse strand, counting down.
CTTCTTCTCCGAACGGCAGCACCCCGCTCTCCGAAGCGAGGCAGATGAGATCGTCGTTCGTCACGCACCAGCGCGCCGGCCGCAGCCCGTTGCGGTCGAGCGTGGCGCCGATCTGACGCCCGTCGGTGAAGCACACCGCAGCCGGGCCGTCCCACGGCTCCATCAGCGCGGCGTGGTATTCGTAGAAGGCGCGCCGGGCGGGATCCATCAGCGGGTCTTTCGCCCACGCTTCCGGGATCAGCATCATCATCGCGTGCGCCAGGCTGTAGCCGCCGAGCAGCAGCAGCTCGAGCGCGTTATCGAGGCACGCGGTATCGCTCTGGCCGTGCGGGATGATCGGCCACAACTTGTCGAGATCGGCGCCGAGCAGCGGGGATTCCATCGTCCGCCGGCGCGCGTTCATCCAGTTCACGTTGCCGCGCACGGTGTTGATCTCGCCGTTGTGCGCCATGAAGCGGTAGGGGTGGGCGAGGCGCCAGCTCGGAAAAGTGTTGGTGCTGAAGCGCTGGTGCACGAGGCCCAGGGCGCTGACGCAGTCGGGATCGCGCAGATCGTCGTAGAAGCTGCCGACCTGGTGCGCCAGCAGCAGCCCCTTGTAGACGATCGTGCGGCTGGAAAAGCTCGGGATGTAGAGTTCGGTCAGCCCGGCGATGCCGAGCTTTGCTTCCTGCCTGCGCAGCGGGTTCTGGGTCTGCTTGCGAATGACGATGAGCTTGCGCTCGAACGCGTCCTGATCGGCGCAGTTGCTTCCGCGCGCGATCACGCACTGGCGCATGACCGGCATCTGCGCGACCACCGCGCGGCCGAGCCCGTCGAGCGTGGTCGGCACGTCGCGCCAGCCGACCAGTCGCTGGCCCTCCTTGGCGACGAACCTTTCGAGCTGCTCGGTAACGAATGCGCGCGCGGCTTCGCCTTGCGGCATCATGCACTGCGCGACCGCGTATTCGCCGGGCGGCGGGAGATCGTGGCCGTGCGCCTCCGCCCACCGGCGAAACAAAGGGTCCGGAATCTGGATCAGGATCCCCGCGCCGTCGCCGAGCAACGGATCCGCGCCGACCGCCCCGCGGTGGTCGAGGTTCGCCAGGATCTCGAGCGCGCGGGTCACGATATCGTGGCGCTTCTCGCCCTTGATATGCGCCAGCAGTCCGACGCCGCAGGCGTCGTGCTCGTTGGCCGGATCATACAACCCCTGGGCGGGCGGAGAACCCATCGCGCTGGCAACCTAACCGTGTCCGCCCGCGGTGCGCAGGCAACGAAACGCGACTCACCGGGCTGCAGAACGCAGCAAAGTTATCGCTCCCGCTGCCATGGCGACCGATTTCAAATGCTGCAATCGCTAAGCCGGTTGGGCCGGCTAAACCCTGCCTTTGTCGCCAGGTCAGGCGGCGCCGCTGAGCTTCTGCAGCTTGGCGAGCGCGTCGCGCAGCGATTGCTCGTCATCCGCTGCCCGGCGGGGCGGCGCCCCGCGCAGCGGTCGGCCGCGCATCTCGCTCAGCGAGCGAGCCGCCGAGCCGTTCGCCTTGCGAGCAGGCTCACCGGCCGCGTCGAACGGGCTCTTCACCGCAAGGAGCGAGGGATAGTGGGCCCCGGGCTCCGCGCCCGCGGCCCGCTGTCCGGCCGAGCCGGTCGCGGCGTTGCGATGCTGCTGCAGCGCGCGGGCGAAGCGCTCGACCAGTTCGGCCATTCCCAGCTCGGCCAGCGGACGCTGGGCGGCGGGAGCGGGGGGAGCGGCGGGCGCGTCGTGAAAATCGCCGAGCGGCTCGTCGTCATCGGCCCGGGCCTCGCGCGTTTCCCAAGCGGGGTCGGCCTCTGCGGCTGCCGCGAACTCGCCGAGGTCGAGCGGCGCGTCGGCCTCGGCCAATGCCGGGCCTGGGCGCGCGTTCGAGGCGGCCGCGGCTTCCTCCTCGAGGCTCGGAGCCGTCTGCGCCGCCGGCGCACGGGACAGCGCCGGTTCGAACCGCGCGAGATCGTCACCGGCGTCGAAGCCGCCTTCGAACAGTTCGTCGTGCGCCGAGATCGGCGGCTTGCTAGCCCCGTCCGCGCTGCGGCGCTTCGGCGCCGGCGCTTCGCCGATCACCCGGCGGGCGATGGCCAGCCCGAGCAGGGTGCCGATCCCGGCGCCGCCGAGCGCGATCGCCAGCCGCGCCGTCATCCCCAGCGGCGGCTGTGCGGCGGCGACGATCCCCGCGAGCCCGCTCGCCTCGCTCGCGCGTTCGAACAGCCCGATCGGCAGCACCAGGCTGCCGATGCCAAGCAATGCGGCGAACCACAGCGCGACGATCGCGGGGAAGGCCGGGTGCGCGCTGATCGGCGCGGCGGCGCTCGTTCGCTTGGGCTGCTGGCTCACGAATTACCCCGTTTCAGCGGGAGCGTGCCGACCGACGCGTCAAGCGACGGCGGAGAGCTTCCGGTTCGGATCGCGGGCTATCAGCAGTTGGTAAACGTCTTGATAACGGCGCACGTTCAACGCCCAGTCGTGGCGCTCGCGCACGCGGTGTGCCGCGCGCGCCAGCATCGCCGGCCAGGCCGCGCGATCGTCGAGCAGGTCGGCGATCGCCTCGGCGCAGGCGAGAGGGTCGTCGGCGGCGAACAGCGCGCCGGTCAGGCCGTGGTCGATCAGCTCGCGGTGGCCGCCGACATCGCTGGCGGCGACGAGCCGCCCCTGCGCCATCGCCTCGAGCGGCTTCAACGGCGTGACCAGTTCGGTCAGCCGGCTCGCCTTGCGCGGGTAGGCAAGCACGTCGATCAGCGAGTAATACCGCTCGACCTCGGCGTGCGGCACCCGGCCGGCGAAGTGGATCGCGTGCGCCGCGGGCGAGGCCGCCGCCTGCGCCTTGAGCGCTGCTTCCATCGGCCCCCCGCCGACCAGGAGCAGCCGCGCGCTAGGATGGCGCCGGCGCAGCGCGGGCAGCGCCTCGATCAGCCGGTCGAGGCCTTCGTAATCGTAGAAGCTGCCGATGAAGCCGATCACCGGGTCGTCTGCGCCGTAGCCGAGCGTTTCGGCCAGTGCCGCGTCGCGCTCGGGCGGCTCGCCGAACAGCGCGAGGTCCACCCCGTTGGGCGAAAGGCCGATCTTTCCCGCGCAGTGCCCGCGGGCGACGAGATCGTCGCGCAGGCCGTTGCAGATGGTGAACACCGCGTCCGCCTCCGCGACCACGCGGTCTTCCAGGGCGCGGGTGAGGCGGTACTTGACCGAGCCTTCGCGCCCGGTGCCGTTGCCGACCGCGGCGTCTTCCCAGAAGGCGCGGATCTCGTAGACCACCGGAATGCCGAGCGCGCGGCCGGCGCGGATCGCGGCGAGGCCGCATAGCGCGGGCGAGTGCGCGTGGAGCACGTCGGGCCGCCAGTCGCGCGCCAGCGCCACGATCGCGTCGGCCAGCCGGCCGATCTCGCGCCATTCGCGCATACCGGCAGGGCCCGTGGCCGTGCCCGGGGTGCGGTGGAACAGCAACCCGTCGACCGCCTCGGTGGCTGGCCCGTCGCTGTTGTGGCGCAGGCCGGTGATCCCGCGCACCTCGAGGCCGCTAGCCGCTTGCGCCGCCATGATCGCACGCGTGCGGAAGGTGTAGCCGCTATGCAGCGGCAGCGAGTGATCGAGGACGTGCAGCACGCGGGTCATGGTGGAGACTTGTCGCACGACAGGCTTAACGGCGCGTCAACCGCAAGGCGTGTAGGCCGGCGGGGCCGTGATCGACCTGTTCTCCCTTGCGCTGGCCCATGGCCTGCTGCTGCTGATGGTGTTGCGGCTGATGGGGCGCGACGATCTCGACCGCGATCCCCCCCCGCCCGCTCCCGACGCCAAGCCCGAACCCGGCGAATGATCGACCTCGGGCTGTTCCTGTTCATCGCGGCGTTGCTGCTGCTCGGCATCCGCCGCCCCTTCGTGTGGGTGCTCGCCTACATCTACATTGATACGCTCGAGCCGCAGGATATCGGCTGGCGGCTGGTCGCCTCGATGCCGGTCTCGCTAATCGCCTTCTGCGCGGCGTTCGGGGGTTGGCTGCTCGCCGATCCCAGGCACGGCGCGCGGATGGCCCTGCGCCAATGGCTGCTGGTGATCCTCCTCGCCTGGTGCGCCCTGACCACCGCCAACGCCGACTTCCCGGCGGAAGCGGCGTACAAGTGGGGTTGGGTGTGGAAGGCGCTGCTGTTCGCGATCTTCGTGCCGCTGACGATCACTACCCGCCTGCGGTTCGAAGCGGTCGTGCTGACGATGGTGCTGACCGCCGGGGCGATCATCATCAACGGCGGGATCAAGACCGCCACCGGCGGCGGGGGCTACGGCGTGCTGCACCTGTTCGTCGACAACAACACCGGCATGTACGAAAGCTCGACCATCGCCACCGTGGCGATCGCGATCATCCCGCTGATCCTGTGGGCGATGAAGCACGGCACGGTGTTTCCCCCCGACTGGCGGGTGAATACCTTCGGCTATGCGCTGATCTTCGCTTGCCTGCTGATGCCGATCGGCACCGAGGCGCGCACCGGCCTTCTGTGCATGGCCGTGCTCGGCGTGCTGATGCTGCGCTACGTCAAGCGGCGGTTCCTCTACATCGGCGCGGCGGCGGCGCTCGGCGTCGTCGCGCTGCCGTTCCTCCCGCAGAGCTGGTACGCGCGGATGAGCACGCTCGACAGCGCGGAGGAGGATACCTCGGCCTCGACCCGGATGGCGGTGTGGCGCTGGACGATCGACTACGCCAACAGCCACCCGATGGGCGGCGGGTTCGACGCCTACCGCGGCAACAAATTCACCTACAAGCTGCCGGTCCGCACCGAGAGCGGCAACACCAGCTCGGTCCGGCTCGAGGACCATACCGACCAGGCGCGCGCCTACCACTCGGCGATCTTCGAGATGCTCGGCGAGCAGGGCTGGCCGGGGCTGTTCCTGTGGCTGTGGATCCACGGGCTCGGCCTCTGGCAGATGGAGCGCATCCGCCGCCGCTGGCGAAGCCGCACCGCGGCCGACCAGCAGTGGCAGGCCCCGCTGGCGCTGGCGCTGCAGTGCGCGCAGATCATCTACCTCGTCGGCTCGCTGTTCCAGGGAATCGCGTACCAGCCGTTCATCCTGACGCTGATCGGCGTGCAGTGCGCGTTGTGGACCTGGTGCAAGCTGGCCGATTCGCCGCGCCGCAGCCGGGCGCGGCGGCCTGCGAGGGCGCCGGCGGGCGATGCCGTAACGGCAGGCGAACCGGCGTTGCGCTAAGCCGAGTCTCGCGCTTATGGAGCGAGCCGCATACCGCGGTTTCAAACCAGGAGAGGCGCGATGACCCCGCAGGAAGTCAAGGCCCAGGTCGGCCAGCATGTCGGCACCAGCGAATGGGTCGAGATGAGCCAAGAGCGGATCAACCTGTTCGCCGAGGCGACCGGCGATCACCAGTTCATCCACGTGAACGAAGAAGCCGCCAAGATGACCCCGTTCGGCGGAACGATCGCGCACGGCTTCCTCACGCTGTCGATGATCCCGTACTTGTCGGCTCATTCGGACCTGCCGAAGGTCGACGGGGTGAAGATGGGGGTCAACTACGGCGGCAACAAAACCCGCTTCATCTCGCCGGTCCGCAGCGGCAAGCGCATTCGCGGCCACTGGAAGCTGCTCGAGCTGGAGGAGAAGCGCCCCGGCCAGTGGCAGCAGACCCACGAGATCACCATCGAGATCGAGGGCGAGGACAAGCCCGCGCTGATCACCGAATGGATCATGCAGTTCTTCGTTTAGCCAATCCGTGAGTCCCCGCGAATGCTGGGACCTCAGGCAAGGTCGCGCCGAGCCGACCGAGACCCCCGCCTTCGCGGGGGCGCACACTGAAGGTTAAAACCATGTCCCGCGACGCCGTCATCGTTTCCACCGCCCGCACCCCGATCGGCCGCGCCTACAAGGGCGCCTTCAACGCCACGCTCGGCCCGTCGCTTGGGGCGCTGAGCCTCGCGCCGGCGATCGAGCGCGCCGGGATCGAGCCAGGCGAGATCGACGACGTGGTGTGGGGCAGCGCGCTGCAGCAGGGAACCCAAGGCGGCAACCTCGCGCGCCAGGTCGCCTTGCGCGCCGGCTGCCCGGTCACCGTCTCGGGGATGACGATGGACCGCCAGTGCTCGAGCGGGCTGATGAGCATCGCCACCGCGGCCAAGCAGGTCACCGTCGACCGGATGGATATCGTCGCTGCCGGCGGGCAGGAATCGATCAGCCTCGTCCAGACGAAGGACATGCGGGTGCAGCCCGATCCGGCGCTGATGGCGATGCACCAGGCGATCTACATGCCGATGCTGCAGACCGCCGAAACGGTCGCCAATCGCTACGGCATCGGCCGCGACCGGCAGGATGCCTATGGCCTGCAGAGCCAGCAGCGCACCGCCGCCGCGCAGGCCGCCGGGCTGTTCGACGACGAGATCGTCGAGGTCAGCACCACGATGAAGGTGCAGGACAAGGAAACCGGCGCGATCTCCGACCGCGAGATCACCTTGAAGAAGGACGAGGGCAACCGGCCCGAGACCACGCTCGAAGGGCTGCAGGGGCTGAAGACGGTCATCGACGGCGGCTCGATCACCGCCGGCAACGCCAGCCAGCTTTCCGACGGCTCGGCGGCGGTGATCGTGATGGAAGCCGGCGTCGCTGCCCGCCGCGGCCTGAAGCCGCTCGGTCGCTAAGTCGGCATGGCGGTCGCCGGTACCGAGCCCGACGAGATGGGCATCGGCCCGGTGTTCGCAGTGCCCAAGCTGCTCGAGCGGTTCGGCGTCGCGATGGACGATGTCGGCGTGTGGGAGCTGAACGAGGCGTTCGCGGTCCAGGTGCTCTACTGCCAGGACGTGCTCGGCATCCCCAACAACCGGCTCAACGTCAACGGCGGCTCGATCTCGATCGGCCACCCCTACGGCATGACCGGCGCGCGCTGCGTCGGCCACGCGCTGCGCGAAGGCCAGCGCCGCGGCGCGAAGTACGTCGTGGTGACGATGTGCGTCGGCGGCGGAATGGGCGCCGCGGGGCTGTTCGAAGTGCTCTGACTCCGCCGTTTCGCTATCGCTCAACGACGGCGTCGGGTGGCATGCTCCCCACGCTCGTCATTGCGAGCAGCCGACAGGCTGCGCGGCAATCCAGCTCCGAAGATGGATCACTTCGCTGCGCTCGTAATGACGACCCAGGGGCTTCCTAGGCCAGATCAGCGGGGAGAAGCGCACTCCGGCACGGCAACCTGCACTTGGTCAGCGCGGGGCGAAGCCGGGGGGCTTCGCGTGCTTTTAGCGCGTCAGGCGAACGCCGGGCTCTGCCGGGTGTCGGCGGTGCCGCCCGAATAGCGCTCGAACTCCTCGCGGAAGCGCTGGATTACGTGCTGGTGCTGGGCCTCGGGGATCTGCTCGATCAGTTCGGGGAACCAGGTGCCCTCTTCCTCATACATGTGATGGGCGACAGCGCCCTGGATGTGCTCGAGCTTGTCCCGCCATTCCTGGCTCATCGGGTCGAGCAGTTCGAGCTTGGCGGGCTCGATCTTGGTCATCGCCTGCTCCTGATAGGCCATCGCCGCGTGGCCTTTCTCGTGGTTATCGGCCATCGCCGGGTAAAGCACCGCCTCCTCGGCATTGGCGTGCGCGCCGAGCACCGCGGCGAGCCGCTTGACCGCCGCGGTTCGCGAGGCGGCGTCGTTCGCCGATAGCCCGGCTACGAATGCCTGTTCGATCTGCCGGTGATGGTCGAGCACGTCGGCGAGGAACGGGCAGTCGGCTGCCATCGCTTCGGCCTTGCGGCGTGCCTCGGCGCGGTCCTCGTCGGACTCGGGCGGCATGATGGTCGAGGCGATCTTGTCGAAAATGGACATCTCTCTCTCCTTGGCTGTCAGGCCGCGGCGCGCTCCATGCCGGGCTTCAGAACGATCTTGGTGTAGTTGTCCTGGTCGTCGTGGAACTTCTTGTAGCCCTCGGGTCCGTCCTCGAGCGGCATCGTGTGGCTGATGAGGAAGGTCGTATCGAGCTTGCCCTCGGCGATCGCGGTGTAGAGCGGGCGGGTATAGTGCTGGACGTGGGTCTGCCCGGTCTTGAGGGTGAGCCCCTTCTCCATCAGCTGGCCGAGCGGGAACTTGTCGACGAACCCGCCATAGACGCCCGGCATCGACACCCGCCCGCCGCGCCGCGCGGCGAGGATCACCTGCCGCGCGACGTGGGCGCGGTCGGTGGCGAGGAAGGTCGAGACCTTGATCTGGTCCCAGATGTTGTCGGCGAAGGCGCCGTGCGCCTCGAGCCCGACGCAGTCGATGCACGCATCGGGGCCGATGCCGCCGGTCATGTCCTGCAGCGCCTCGTAGACCTTCGATTCCTCGAAGTTCAGGCACTCGGCGCCGAACTGCTTGGCGAGCTCGAGCCGACGGGGGAAGTGGTCGATCGCGATCACCCGCTCGGCGCCCATCAGGAACGCGCACTGGACGGCGAACAGTCCGACCGGGCCGCAGCCCCAGATGGCGATGGTGTCGCCCGGCTCGATGCCGGCATTCTCGCAGGCCATCCACGCGGTCGGCAGGATGTCGGTCAGGAACAGAACTTTCTCATCCTCGATGCTGTCGTCGGGGATCACCAGCGGGCCGACATCGGAGAACGGCACGCGGACGTATTCGGCCTGCCCGCCGGAATAGCCGCCGGTCATGTGGCTGTAGCCGAATACGCCGCTCATCGGCTGGCCGAGCAGCTCGCGGCCGATGTCCTGCGTGTCGGCCGGGTTGCTGTTCTCGCAGGCGGAGAACTGGTGCTTGTCGCAATGGTAGCAGGCGCCGCAGCTGATCGTAAACGGCACGATCACCCGCTGGCCTTTCTGCAGCGTGCTCTTGGCGCCGACCTCGACCACCTCCCCCATGAACTCGTGGCCGAGGATGTCGCCCTTCTGCATCGAGGGGATGTAGCCGTCGTAGAGGTGCAGGTCCGAGCCGCAGATCGCGGTCGAGGTGATGCGGATGATCGCGTCGCGCGGGTTGAGGATCTCGGGATCGTCCACCGTGTCGCAGCGGACGTCGTGCTTGCCGTGCCAGGCGATCGCCTTCATGCGCTTGCTCCCGCTGGCTGGCCATCGCGGCCGTAGCGTTCCTCGTGCACGCGGCGGTTGCGCGCGCTGGTGGCGATCTCGCCGGTTTCCATCAACTGCTTGAAGCGGTGCAGGTCGCGGCGGGCCTGGATCCGCGGCTCGCGCCCGAACAGCTTGGCGAGCATCTGGCCGACGAAGCCGGCGGGCGGCTCGTAGGCAATGATCGCGCGCACGACGGTGCCGCGCTTGCCGGCGTCGACGAATTCGATCTTGCCGCTGTTGTCGATTTCGGCGCCGTCGCACGATTGCCAGGTCATCTCCCGGCCCGGCACCTCGTGCGTGATCTCCGCTTCCCAGCTCACCTCGCGCCCGAGCGGCGCCTTCACCGTCCAGCGATAGCGGTTGCCGCCCGCCGGTTCGATGCTGACGACGTTGTCCATGAAACGGGCGAGGTTGGTCTGCTCGCGCCAGAAATCGTAGAGTTCGGCGGCCGGTCTGGCGATGGTCACCGCCTCGGCGAACAGCGCGCGCTCGGCGCTGGTGTCCTTCGACGCCGTCACCGGCGCATCGTCCCGGCGAAGGGTATGGGTATCGTCACTCATTGCAGCACCTCGCCCATCCCTAACCCCGCGGGCTCGGGTTCGGTTTCCAGTTCAACATAGATTGCTGTAGAAGGTGCCTTTCCCGGGACTGGCTGGGGGAGGGGTGCGGTCGCATGGGCATCGTCGAAATCCTCGGCATCGCCGCCAGCATCAGCCTGCTCGCCGGCTGGCGGCTCTATCTGACGATGTTCGCCACCGGGCTGGCGATGCGGCTGGAGGCACTGCCGCTGCCCGAGCACCTCGCCGCGCTCGACGCGCTGGCGAATCCATGGGTGATGGGGGTCGCCGCCGCCGCTGCCCTCGCCGAGCTGCTGGCCGACAAGGTCGCCTGGCTCGACAGCGCGTGGGACGCGGTGCACACTTTCGTGCGGCCGGTCGGCGGCGCGCTGCTGGCGCTGGCGGTGGTCGATCCGGGCGATCCGGCGATCCAGGCGGTCGCCTTCGTCCTCGGCGGCGGGGCGGCGCTCGCCGCGCACGGGAGCAAGGCGGGGGCGCGGGCAGTGGTCAATGCCAGCCCCGAACCGTTCAGCAATATCGCGGTCTCGACCGCAGAGGACGTCGCCACCGCGGGCCTGCTATGGGCGATCTACGAATACCCTTACGCGGCGGCGGGGGGTGGCAGTGGTCTTGCTGGCGCTCACCATCGGGCTGCTTCTGCTGGCGCGGCGGATGATCCGGACGCTGTTCGGGCGGAACCGCAGGGGCCCGGCGCGGCCCTAGGCCGCCGCCTTCAACCGCCGCGCGGCGTGGGTCGCGACGAACGCCTCGACCACCGGAGCGATCTTGTCGCGCCAGCGGCTGCCGTTGAAGATGCCGTAGTGCCCGGCGCCCTCGGCGAGCAGATATTGCTTCTTCGACTCCGGCAGTCCGGTCGCCAGCGCGAGCGCCGCCCTGGTCTGGCCGATGCCCGAGATGTCGTCGCGCTCGCCTTCGACCGCCAGCAGGGCGGTATCGCGGATCGCCCCGAGATCGACCGGTTCTCCGCGGTGGACGTAAGTGCCGTTGGGCAGCGAGTGCTTCTGGAAGACCTCCTCGACGGTCTGGAGGTAGAACTCGGCGGTCATGTCGCACACGCTGCGGTATTCGTCGTAGAACGCCTTCGTGGCATCGGCGCTCTCGTTGTCGCCGACGGTCAGGTGCTTGAACATCTCGTAATGGCTCATCAGGTGGCCTTCGAGGTTCATGCTCATGAACCCGGCGAGCTGGAGAAACCCGGGATAGACCCGCCGGCCGGCGCCCGGATAGTGCAGCGGCACCGTGGCGATGACGTTGTGGCGGAACCAGGCGAGCGGGCGCTCCATCGCCAGGTCATTGACCGTCGTCGGGGAGCAGCGGGTATCGATCGGCCCGCCCATCATCGTCAGCGTGGCCGGGCGCGCGGGGTGGCGCGCGGCGCCCATCACGGCGGTCGCGGCGAGCGCGGGGACCGACGGCTGGCAGACCGCGATCACGTGCGTGCCGGGGCCGATGTGCTCGAGGAAGCCGATCAGGTAATCGATGTAGTCGTCGAGATCGAACCGGCCCTCGCGTTCGGGCACCTGGCGCGCATCGGCCCAGTCGGTGATGTAGACTTCGTGGCGTTCGACCATCCGCGCCGCCGTGCCGCGCAGCAGCGTCGCGTAATGCCCGCTCATCGGTGCAACTATAAGGACTTTGGGCGCGTCGGGGGCGAGGCCCGGATGGGCGAAGCGGCGCAGATCGCCGAACGGGCGATTAAGCACGATCGCTTCGCTGACCGGATGCGACCGGCCCCCGACCTCGACCGTGTCGATCTCGAACGCCGGCTTGCCGCGTGGCATGGCCGCGTGGGCGAACACCTCGAGTGCGCTCGCCGCGAGCGCACCCACGCCGGTGTAGCCCATCGGAAAGCGGGGGTTGGTCAGCAGCTCCGCCCCGATCGAGGCCCAGGCGCTCGCGCCGGCCAGCCAGGCGCGCTGCAGTTCGTAGGCGTGGTAGAGCAACTGGTCATTCCCCTGCTTGCACGCCGCTGACGGGCGCTCCCCAGCGGCCACCGTGCCCGTCCGGGTTTCGTTGTGCAACGCACAACCGCGCAAACCGCTCCACCGCGTGTGGATTTAGCGCCGCGTGCGCACTATGGCGCGGCGATGGACGAAAGCACGAGCGAGCAGGCCACCGAGGCCGCCGCAGCGCCGCCGCGGGCGCGCAGCATCCGCCCGCTGACGATGATCTGGCGCCAGGCGCTGCAGTATCCAGGCCGCGTCGCGCGGGCGCTGATCGCGCTGACGATCACCGCCGCCGCGACGCTGGCGATCCCGGCTGGCTTCAAGCTGATCATCGACCGCGGGTTTGCCGCCGGCGGTAATCCCGACGATATGGCCCGCTGGTTTCGCTACCTTGCGCTGATCGTTGTCGTGCTGGCGATGGGCACGGCGATGCGGTTCTATTTCGTCAGCTGGCTGGGCGAGCGGGTGGTAGCCGATATCCGCACCCGGGTGCAGGACAACCTGCTGCGGCTCGCTCCCGGCTTCTACGAGGAGAACAGCCCCAAGGAGATCTCCAGCCGGATGACCAGCGACACCACGCTGATCGAGCAGGTCGTCGGCACGACGGTTTCGGTAGCGCTGCGCAACACGCTGATGGCGGTGGGCGGCCCCGCCTACCTGTTCTGGCTGGTGCCGCAGCTCACGGGTTGGATGGTGCTGGCGATCCCCGCGGTGGTCCTCCCGATCTCGATCTTCGGCCGCCGCCTGCGCAACGTCTCGCGCACCAGCCAGGATCGGGTGGCCGATATCGGCGCGATGGTGACCGAGGTGCTGGGCGCGATGAAGATCGTCCAGGCGTTCAACCAGGAAGCGCGCGAGCGGCAGCGGTTCCGCGACGCGGTCGAGACCAGCTTCGCCACCGCGCGGCGGCGGATCATCATCCGCGCGGCAATGACCGCGCTGATCATCATGGCCGTGTTCGGCGCGGTGGTGCTGCTGCTGTGGCGCGGCGCGGTGGGGGTGGCGAGCGGCGAGATATCCGGGGGCACGATCGCCGCGGTGGTGATCACCGCCGGCCTGGTGGCGGGCTCGTTCGGCGCGCTGACCGAAGTCTACGGCGACCTGCTGCGCGGCGCGGGGGCGGCGAGCCGGCTGGCCGAGCTGCTTGACGAGCAGCCGGCGATCGCGCCGCCCGCGCGCCCCGAATCGCTGCCCATCCCGCCCCGCGGCTCGCTCTCCTTCCGCAACGTCAGCTTCCGCTATCCCACCCGGCCCGAGAGCGCGGCGCTCAAGGATTTCACGCTCGAGGTCCAGCCGGGCGAGACGGTGGCGATCGTCGGCCCCTCGGGTGCGGGCAAGAGCACGATCTTTCAGCTCGCCGAGCGGTTCTACGACCCGCAGGCCGGGACCATCCGGCTCGACGGTGTGCCGCTGACGAGCGCCGACCCGGCCGAAATCCGCCAGCGGATCGCCTTCGTGCCGCAGGAAGGGGTCCTGTTCAGCGCCAACGCCCGCGACAATCTGCGCTATGGCAACTGGGAGGCGAGCGACGAGGCGATCTGGGAAGCGGCGCGCGCGGCCAATGCCGAAAGCTTCCTGCGCGCGCTGCCGCAGGGGCTCGACACCTTCCTCGGCGAGAACGGCACCCAGCTTTCGGGCGGGCAGCGCCAGCGGATCGCGATCGCCCGGGCGGTGCTGCGCGATGCGCCGATCCTGCTGCTCGACGAGGCCACCAGCGCGTTGGACGCCGAAAGCGAGCGGCTGGTGCAGGACGCGCTCGACCGGCTGATGGCGGATTGCACCACGCTGGTGATCGCGCACCGGCTCGCCACCGTGCGCGCGGCGGACCGGATCGTGGTGATGGACGAGGGGCGCATCGTCGAGGAGGGCAGTCACGGCATGCTCGCCGCCGGCGGCGGGCTCTACGCGCGGCTGGCCGAGCTCCAGTTCGGCGAGACCCGCGCCGCCTGACCTCTCGTTCAGCCCGCCCTCAGGCTCATCGATCTACCGACCGGGTTCGGCCGTCGACGAACGGCATTGACCCGATCCACCGAAAGCGGATGGGGACATTCACGACCGGGCCCGTACGCGCCCGGGGGACGCAAGGGACTCATCGATGATCAGCAGACTTCTCGCCGCCGGGGCCAGCGCGGTCGCGCTCGCCGCCGCTGCCCCCGCCTTCGCCGAGCAGCAGCCCGCCGGCGCGCCCGCCGCGCCCGCGCCGAGCGCAACGAGCGCGCCGGCGATGTCGTTCGGCGAGTGGGGCTTCGATCCCGCCGGGCTCGATCCCCGTGTCGATCCGGGTGACGATTTCTTCGCCTATGCCAACGGCAAGTGGCTGGCGGCCAATCCGCTGCCGCCCGAATTCAGCCGCTACGGTGCCTTCACCATGCTCGACGAGAAGTCGACCGCCGACGTCAAGGCGCTGGTCGACGAGCTGGTCGCCAAGGATCCCTCCGCCCGCAGCGCGGACGAGGCCCGCATCGTCGCCGCCTACCAGGCGTTCCACGATACCGCGGCGATCGATGCGGCCGGCATGGCGCCGGCGCAGCCCTATCTCGCCGCGATCGGGCAGGCCGACAGCCTCGGCGAGCTGGCGGCGCTGTGGGGCCGGCCGGGCATGCCTTCGCCGCTCGGCGCCAGCGTTTCGGTCGATGCCAAGGAGCCGACCCGGTACTCGGTGTATTTCGGGGCCGGCGGGCTCGGCCTGCCCGACCGGGACAACTACCTCAAGGAAACCCCGCGCGATCGCGACATCCAGGCCAAGTATCGCGAGTACCTCGCGTTCCTGCTCGCCCAGGCGGGCCACGCCGACGCGGCGGGCGTGGCCCGCAAGGTTTACGATTTCGAGGACCGGATCGCCCGCACGGTGGCGTGGGACCGGGCGACGCGGCGCAACCGCGACCTGACCTACAACGCGCTCACCCCGGCCGAACTTGCCGCGCTCGACCCGGCGTTCCCGGTGGCCGCGTTCCTGGGAGGGTGTGGGCGATGCGCGGGTCGAAGGCCGCCGCGACGAAGG
>JBGSBH010000024.1:0-16613 GCA_041730635.1 Cypionkella sp. | reverse complement strand
TTCAATCTGTGCGACAGGCTCAAAGCAGAAAGCATTACGCCACTGGCGCATAGCGAAGTAAAATGGCATGAGACCGCGCGTGCGATGGTCAGCAAGCCGCCGCATCAGGGTGTGAATCCCGACGAAGTTGTCGCCATCGGCGCCGGCATCCAGGGCGGTGTTCTAAAGGGTGAGGTCAAGGACGTGCTGCTTCTCGACGTCTGCCCGCTGTCGCTGGGCATCGAGACTCTCGGTGGCGTGTTTACCCGCCTGATCGACCGGAATACGACCATTCCGACCAAGAAGAGCCAGACTTTCTCGACCGCCGAAGACAGCCAAAGTGCCGTGACCATCCGCGTGTTCCAGGGCGAACGCGAAATGGCGGCGGACAACAAGCTGCTTGGCCAGTTCGACCTCGTCGGCATCCCGCCGGCGCCGCGCGGCGTGCCGCAGATCGAGGTCACGTTCGACATCGACGCCAACGGCCTGGTCAATGTCAGTGCCAAGGACAAGGGCACCGGCAAGGAGCAGCAGATCCGCATCCAGGCCTCGGGCGGTCTCAGCGACGCCGACATCGACCAGATGGTCAAGGATGCCGAGAAGTTCGCCGAAGAGGACAAGAAGCGCCGGGCGGCGGCGGAAGCGCGCAACCAGGCGGACAGTCTGGTGCACGCGACCGAGAAGCAGCTGCAGGAGCATGGGGAGAAGATCGACGCCGGGCTCAAGGGCGAGGTGGAGGCAGCGATCGCCGAGACCAAGACCGCGCTCGAGAGCGATGACGTCGATGCGATCAACGCCAAGGCGCAGGCGCTGACCGAAGCCGCGATGAAGATGGGCCAGGCGATCTACAGCCAGGAACAGGCTTCGGCGGCGGGCGGGGCCAGCGGCGGCGATGCCGGGGCGGCCGGCGAGCGCGGGCCTGACGAAGAGGTGGTCGATGCCGAGTTCTCGGAAGTCGACGAGAACGCCAAGAACTGATCGGTTGATGGAAACGCAGACCGCCACCGGTGCCCCGCGCGCCGGTGGCGGCTGAGTTTGGGGCCCGGGCGATGGCGACTGCCGAACTGGATTTCTACGAGGTGCTCGGCGTCGCCCGGACGGCGGACGAGGCGACGATCAAGAGCGCCTATCGCAAGCTGGCGATGCAGTACCACCCCGACCGCAACGGCGGGTGCAAGGAAAACGAGGACAAGTTCAAGGCGGTCTCTGCCGCCTACGAGTGCCTGAAGGATCCGCAGAAGCGCGCGGCTTACGACCGGTTCGGCCACGCCGCGTTCCAGCAGGCCGCGGGCGGCGCGGGCCATGGCGATTTCGGCGATATCGGCGATATCTTCGAGACCATCTTCGGCAGCGCGTTCGGTGGTGGGGGGCGAACTCAGGCGCGCCGCGGCGCGGACTTGCGCTACGACCTCGAGATCACGCTCGAGCAGGCGTTTCATGGCGAGAGCCGGCAGATCGAGATCGAGGTCAGCCAGAGCTGCGATACCTGCCACGGCTCGGGCGCGACACCCGGCACCGGCGCGCGCCGGTGCAACCTCTGTTCCGGCCACGGCAAGGTCCGCGCGAAGCAGGGCTTCTTCGTGGTCGAGCGCCCATGCCCCAACTGCCACGGGCGGGGCGAAGTGATCGAAAGCCCGTGCCGCTCGTGCGGCGGCGAAGGCCGGGTAGACAAGCCGCAAACCCTCGATGTCGAGATACCCCCGGGGGTCGATACCGGAACGCGCATCCGCTTGTCGGGCAAGGGCGAGGCGGGCCCGCGCGGCGCGCCGCCGGGGGACCTGTACATTTTCGTCCACGTTCGCCCACACCCGGTGTTTCAGCGCGAGGGGACGACGCTCGCCACCCGGGTGCCGATCAGTTTCACGATGGCCGCTCTGGGGGACGAGATCGTTATCCCCGACCTTGGTGGGGAGAGCCATGCCGTGCCCGTTCCGGCCGGCATCCAATCGGGCAAGCAGCTGCGGGTGCGCGGTGCCGGCATGCCGGTGCTGCAGGGCCGTGGGCGCGGCGATCTGGTGGTCGAGATCGTGGTCGAGACGCCGACCAAGCTCAGCAAGGCCCAACGCGAGCTGCTCGAGCAGTTCCGCGCCACCGAGACCGGCGACGAATGCCCCGAGAGCCGCGGATTCTTCGAACGGCTGAAAAGCGCATTCGGCGGCTGAGGTTCACGCGGGCCCGGAGGCCGCCGCCAGTTCCCGCGCGATCGTCTCGGTCAATCGTCCGTCGGCGGTCAGGCGGCTGCGCTCCTCCTCGAGGACCGCGAGGAATGCCTGCCGCTTGAAGGCCGCCAGCGCATCCGCGTCGAACCCGTCGACCGTCGATGCGACCAGGTCGATTATCCGTTCGGCCCCGTGCAGGCGCCCCCACAAGTAGTCGTTCTCGCGGTAGGCACGGCTGAAGAACGCGCCGAAGTTGTAGAACTCGGTCCCCCGCAGCGTCGAGCCGGTACCGCCGCCGCGGATCGAGCGCGCGTCTTCCGGGCTGATCCGGTCGACCTTGACCGCGTCGAATTCGCTGAGGCCTTCGTTCCGCAGCAGCGTCAGCGTCGCCGCGTCGTAGAACGGGAAGCCGAGGTAGGCGAGCAGCACGCGGCGGCGCAGATCCCTCGGCATCGCCTCGAGCGCGGTGGCGAGCATCGCCTCCGCCCTCTCATCGATCGCCGGGAGCAGGCGCCGCTCCGCCAGCGCGTCGAGAACCGGGCCGGGCGCCGCCATCACGTTTTCCGCCAGCGCTGCGAAATCGCTGCCCAGGTGGAACGCGCCCTCGCGCTCGAAGTAGAGCGCGAGGATTGCGTAGATCGCGTCGCGCGCAGGCTCCAGCGCGTCGGCCGCAACCCCCGGCTCGTCCTCCCACTCGCGCGACAGCCGGCGTGCGATCAGCCGCAGCCGCCGCTCGCGAAAGCCGAGGTCGTGCGCCCGAAGGAAGGCGATGGCAGCGGGGCTCAGGGTGCTGCCGGCGCCGAGGCTGGACAGGCCGCGGGCCTCGAGCTCCTCGCGCAGCCGCAGCGCGATCGGCTCGGGGTCGGCCAGCTTGAGCCCGGGGGCGGCCGCCAGCACGATCTGGGCGAGATCGTCGACGATGCCCGCCACCTTGATCTGGGCGTAGGGATGAAAGGCGTACCCGGCGCGCTCGGCGGCGGCGGTCTGCGCCTTGTTGCGCCACGCGGCGAGCCGCTTGGGGGTGGGATTGTCGAGAAACAGCGTCAGCCCGAACAGCTTTTCCACGGTCGCTTCGACCTCGGGCCGCAGCGCATCGACGATCCGCGCGATATGGCGGGCTTCGCGCGATTGGCGTTCGAGCAATTCGAGGTTGTCGCGGATCGGCTGCTCACGCGGGATCGTCGAGAGCGAGCCCAGGATCGCGGCGAAAAAGCCCACCGGCCGATCGATCCGCTGCTCGAGCGCGCCGAACCGGTCGGGGCGGGGATCGATGTAGACGAAGCGGCGGTCAACCTCGCGCTGCGCCGGGCGTGACGGGAGCGCCGCGCGCGCCGCCCCGAACGGCGCGTTGATCAGCACCGATCCGTCGATCAGCGACACGTGCCGTTCGTTGCCTTGGCGCACGTGAACCGGCATGATCCGCGCGAGAAAAGCGCTTCGCCCGCTCCATTCGCGCCCGCGCGAAGCCGCCAGCGCGTCGATCTCCGCGAGCTGCAGCGGCGGGAACGCGCCGGGGAAACTCGCGGTGGCGCGGGCGGCGAGCGTCAGCTCGAGCGGGTCGGCGAGATCCACCCCGCCGGCGGCGGGCACCGCGCTGCGGAAGGCGATCGGCAGGCGGTGCTCGCTTTCCTCGACCACCGGCGGGCTGTTGAGACGCAGCAGCGACAGGTAGCCGCGAAAATCGGTGGTGGTGACGAACAGGTCGAGCGGGTGCCCGGGGGGCAGCAGCGGCGCTTCGGCCCCGGCACTCCGCATCGCCGCCAGGCCGTCGTAGAGCAGCGAGGAAAAGCCCGGCCCGGAGAAGGGCGGCTCAAACCATCGGCTGCGGATCAGGCGCGAAACCTTGCGCCGGACCTCGGCCCGGGTTTCGGGGGCGACGCTTTCGCTCACCGCGTTTCCCGGTCGGCGCAGCAGCCACCAGACCAGCGGCATCGCCCACAGCTTGGCCGCCCGCGACCACGGGCGCGCGCGGGGGTCGAGCAGGCGGTCGACGTCGGCTTCGGCCAGCCACAGTTCGGTCAGCGGCTCGAGGCTCTGCCCCGAGTGGATCGCCTGCGCGAGGAACACGGCGTTGATCCCGCCCGCGCTCGCCCCGGTGACGATATCGGGCAGCACCCGCAGCCGGAGCGCCCCGCGCGCCTCGATCTCCGCCAGCAGCTCGCGGTACACCGCATGCACGCCGCCGCCGCGCGGCGCGCCGGACAGGTGATCGCGGCTGGCGCGGGCAAGATGCCACAGCTCTTTGGTGACGCCGTGCATGTAGACCGCGAGGCTGACCCCGCCGTAGCAGATGAGCGCGATCCGAAGCTCCTTTTGGCGCATGCCCGAACTGTGCCGGGCATCGGCGGTGATGGCAATTGCGTTCTGGCAATGTTCCCGATAGCGTGACCGCCATGGTCAAGTCCAAGCGGCGATACGTGTGCCAGGCCTGCGGCGGGGTCAGCGGCCGGTGGCAGGGGCAGTGTCCCGACTGTGCCGAATGGAACACGCTGGTCGAGGATGCGCCGGCGAGCGTGTTCGCGCTGAAGCACGACCTGTCGAGCGGGGGGCGGGCGATCGCCTTCGAGCCGCTCGATGCGCCGAGCGCGCCGCTGGTACGGCTGCCCACCGGCCTGGCCGAGTTCGACCGGGCGCTCGGCGGGGGCCTCGTGCCCGGCTCGGCGGTACTGATGGGGGGCGATCCGGGGATCGGCAAATCGACTCTGCTGCTGCAGAGCGCGGGCGCGGTCGCCCGCCGCGGCCTGCCGGTGGTCTATGTCAGCGGCGAGGAAGCTGCCGGCCAGGTCCGCCTGCGGGCGGCGCGGCTGGGCCTCGCCGATGCGCCGATCAAGCTCGCCAGCGCGACCAGCGTGCGCGATCTCCTCACCACGCTCGGCACGATGCCGCCGCCCGCGCTGCTGGTCATCGATTCGATCCAGACGATGCATTCCGACACGATCGAAGGTGCGCCGGGGACGGTCAGCCAGGTGCGCGGCTGCGCGTTCGAGCTGATCCGCTACGCCAAGGAAAGCGGATCCGCGCTGGTGCTGGTGGGGCATGTGACGAAGGACGGTTCGATCGCCGGGCCGCGCGTGCTCGAGCACATGGTCGATGTGGTGATGAGCTTCGAAGGCGAACGCAGCCATCAGTACCGCATCCTGCGCGCGCTCAAGAACCGCTTCGGCGCGGTGGACGAGATCGGCGTGTTTGCGATGGAAGGCGCGGGGCTCGCGGAGGTGGGCAACCCGTCGCTGCTGTTTCTCTCCGGGCGCGACGAGCCGCTCGCGGGCAGCGCGGTGTTCCCGGCGCTCGAAGGCACCCGGCCGGTGCTGGTGGAGATCCAGGCGCTGATCGTGCGGCTGCAATCGGGCGCTACGCCGCGGCGGGCGGTGGTCGGGTGGGACAGCGGGCGCCTCGCCATGCTGCTGGCGGTGCTCGAGGCGCGCTGCGGGCTCAACTTCTCTTCCGCCGAGGTCTACCTGAACGTCGCCGGCGGCTTTCGCCTGTCGGACCCGGCCGCCGACGTGGCGGTGGCGGCGGCGCTGATCTCGGCGCTGGCCGACAAGCCGCTCGCGCCGCACGCCGTGTGGTTCGGCGAGGTCTCGCTGGCAGGGGAGATCCGCCCGGTGGCCCACGCCGGGCTGCGCCTGCGCGAAGCGGCCAAGCTAGGCTTCGACACCGGTTACGGGCCGCCCGAGTCCGTGCCGGCTTCATCTGGACTTAACTATCGCGAGCTAGCCCGGCTTGCCAATCTCGTTGACGGGGTAATGGCATCGGCATAGCAAGGCCGGGATCGCGCATGACGGGTTTCGATCTTATCGTATTGCTGGTCGTCGGCGTGGCAGCGGCCGGCGGATTCCTGCGCGGTTTCGTGCAGGAAGTCCTTTCGCTGGCGGCCTGGGCGGTTGCGATCCTGGCGATCCATAATCTTCACACGCCGTTGTACCAATGGCTGGTGCCCAAGATCGGCAACCCCACCGGTGCGGCGACGCTGGCCTTCGCGCTGCTGCTGCTGATCCCTTACGCCGGGATGAAGCTCATCGCGGGAAGGCTGGGGGAGAGCACGCGCACTTCCCTGCTCGGCCCGATCGACCGGGTGCTCGGCTTCGGCTTCGGTGCGATCAAGGGCGCGATCGTGGTGACGTGCGCGTTCGCGCTGCTGGTGCTCGGCTACGACGCCGCGTGGGGCATTGCCGGGCGGCCCGGCTGGATCACGCAGGCGCGCACCTACCCCCTGGTCAATGCCAGTTCCGACGCGCTGGTGCAGATGATCGAGGAACGTCAGCAGACCCGGCGCGCGAACGAAGTGAAGATCCGCGGCTCCTCGTCGTGAGCGCGCCGCGCGCGCCGCTCTATACGCCCGAGATCCTGGCTCTCGCGGTCTCGCTCGCCGACCGGCCGCTCGACCCTGCGCTGCCGCTCGCCGGAGAGGCGCGCTCGCGCACCTGCGGCAGCACGGTGAAGCTCGCATGCTCGGCCGATGCCGAGGGGCGGATCGATCGGCTGGGCCTGCAGGTCTCGGCCTGTGCGATCGGGCAGGCAGCCGCCGCCCTGTTCGCGCGGCGGGCCGTGGGCGCCGACCGGTTGCTGCTGGCGGAGGCACGCAGCGAGATCGCCGCCTGGCTCGCCGGGGCGGCCGGGGTGCCCGCCTGGGCCGAAATCGAGTTGCTGGCGCCCGCCCGCGCCCATTCGGCGCGGCACTGCGCGGTGCTCCTCGCGTGGGACGCCGCGCTCGATGCGCTTTCCAAGCACGGGGCGCCGGGCTAGAGCCAGCGGCGGGTCACGAGGAAGGGGAGCCCCGCCGCCGCCATGAGCGACACCGCCGCCGTATCGACCGCGCCGCACCACCAGCCGAGCGCCAAGGACATTCGCCTGGTCATCGCCGCTTCAAGCGCTGGGACGGTGTTCGAGTGGTACGATTTCTTCATCTACGGCACGCTGGCGGCGATCATCGGCACGGCATTTGTGCCATCGGACAACGATCTCGTGCGCCAACTCGTCGTCTGGGCCGGCTTCGCGGTCGGCTTCGGGTTCCGCCCGCTGGGCGCGGTGCTGTTCGGCTTCCTCGGTGATCGGTTGGGGCGCAAGTACACGTTCCTCGTCACGGTGACGCTGATGGGCGTCGCCACCGCCGGGGTCGGGCTGGTGCCCTCGGTCGAGACGATCGGGCTCGCCGCGCCGGCGATCATCATTTTCCTGCGCATTCTCCAGGGTCTGGCGCTCGGCGGGGAATACGGCGGCGCCGCGATATACGTCGCCGAGCACAGCCCACCCGGCAAGCGGGGGTTCTACACCGGGTTTATTCAGGCGAGCGTGGTCGGCGGCTTCGTGCTCAGCCTGGTGGTCGTGCTCGCCTGCAAGGCGGCAATGCCGGCCGACGTGTGGACCGAGTGGGGCTGGCGGGTGCCGTTCCTACTGTCGATCATCCTGCTCGGCATTTCGCTGTGGATGCGGGTGAGGCTCAGCGAGAGCCCGGTTTTCCAGGCGATGAAGGAGGCGGGCGAGACCGCCCAGAACCCGTTCAAGGAAAGCTTCACCTACCCCGGCAACAAGCGCCGCATCTTCATCGCGCTGTTCGGCATCGCCGCGGGGCTGACGGTGATCTGGTACACCGCGATGTTCAGCGGGCTGACCTTCCTCACCGGGCCTATGCGGATGGAGGAGACCCCGGCGCAGATCGTCGTCGGTTCGGCTGCGATGGTGGGAATGGTGTTCTTCGTCTGGGCCGGCGCGCTGTCGGACCGGGTCGGACGCAAGAAGCCGATCGTGTGGGGCTATCTGATCACGCTGGTGCTGCTGTTTCCGTGCTTCTGGGTCATGGGCTCGGTCCTCGAACCGCTGCACGCCGGCGCCGCCGATGGTGCCAAGGTCATGCCCGATGCAATCGGGGTGGCGGTGATCTTTCTCGCGCTGCTGACGCTTTCCGCGCTGTCGGGCGCGACCTACGGGCCGGTCGCAGCGCTGCTGTCGGAGATGTTCCCGCCGCGCATCCGCTACAGCTCGATGTCGATCCCATATCACATCGGGACCGGCTATTTCGGCGGCTTCCTGCCGCTGATCGCCACCGCCATCGTCGCCGAGACCGGCGATCCCTACTCGGGGCTGTGGTACACGTTCGCAGTCGTGGCGGGGGCGCTGGCGGTGGCGTGGTGGGGCCTCGCCGACGGTCCGCCGCGCGACTTCATCGAGGAATCGACCGAGGCGCGGCCGGTCTCGCCCGCCCTGGCCTGAAGCATGCCCGCACTTCCGCCGCCTTCGCTGCGGCTCGATCTCGACACGCGCGCGCTGGCGGACAACTGGCGCACGCTCGACCGCATGTCGGGCCGCGCCGTGGCCGGAGCCGCAGTCAAGGCCGACGCGTACGGTCTCGGGGCCGGACGGGCGGTGTCCGCGCTCGCGGCGGCAGGTGCGCGCGACTTTTTCGTAGCGCACTGGAGCGAGGTCCCTGCGGTGCTGGCGCATGTACCGGCCTCGCAAGTCTCGGTGCTTCACGGCCCACTGACCGCGGCCGACTGCGCCTTTGCCCGCGACACCGGGGTGCGGCCGGTGCTCAACAGCCTCGAACAGGTGGCCCGCTGGCGCGCCGCGGGCGGCGGTCCGTGCGACTTGATGGTGGATAGCGGGATCAACCGGCTCGGCCTTCCGCCGGCGGCCCTCGGCGATCCGCTGGTGCAAGGCTTGCCGATCGACACGCTGATGTCGCACCTTGCTTCGGCCGACGAGGACAGCCAGCAGAACCTCGCGCAATTGACCCGCTTCGAGGGCGCGTGCGCCGCGCTCCCGGCGCGCCGGCGCAGCCTGGCGAACAGCGCCGGAATCGCGCTGGGGGAGGCTTACCGGTTCGATCTGACCCGGCCGGGGCTGGCGCTTTACGGCGGGGTCCCGCGGCCCGAATTCGCCGGCATCATTCAGCAAGTCGCGTACCCTCGCGCGGCGGTTCTGCAGGTGCGCACGCTCGAGCCGGGGGACCGGGTCGGCTATAACGGTCAGTTCGTCGCTCCCTCCGCGATGCGGGTAGGGGTGGTCTCGATCGGCTACGCCGACGGCTTCCTGCGCTGCCGCGAACCGGGGGAAACCTTCGGCTTCGGCGGTGCCGCGCTACCGGTTCTGGGAAAAGTGTCGATGGATATGGTGGTGGTCGATCTCGCCGATTCCGGCGCCGGGGAGGGCGACTGGCTCGACATACCCTTCGACCTGCCGACGATCGCGGAGCGTGCCGGGCTGTCGCAATACGAGCTCCTCACCACGCTCGGCCCGCGGTTCGCGCGCACGCCGGAGCCGGCGACAGGCTGAGCGCCGATGGCATGGCTCGCTGCCGCTTTCGCGCTTACCGCGCTGCTCTATGCCGCGGTGGGGTTCGGCGGCGGATCGACCTACAGCGCGCTGCTCGCGCTGGCCGGCGTCGACTATCGCCTGTTGCCGCTGATCTCGCTCGCCTGCAACGTGGTGGTGGTCGCCGGCAGCACCGTGCGTTTCGCGCGCGCGGAGCTGGTCCCCTGGCGGAGTGCGCTGTTGCTCACCGCGGTCGCCGCCCCGGCCGCGTTTCTCGGCGGACTGACCCCGATCGACCAGGCGACGTTTATTGCGCTGCTCGGCGCGAGCCTCGTGCTCACCGGGGTGTGCCTGCTGCTTCCCGCTACGTCGGTGTGCGAAGGTCGGCCGAACCGATCGGCGCGCTGGATGCCGCTGGCCGCCGCGCCGATCGGCTATCTCGCCGGGCTGGTCGGGATCGGCGGGGGCATCTTCCTCGCCCCGATCCTGCACCTCGCGCGCTGGGACGATGCGCGCCGGATCGCCGCGACGGCGGCGCTGTTCATCCTCGTCAACTCGCTGTTCGGCATCGCCGGGCAAGCGCTCAAGAACGGGCCCGGGCTGCTCGGCGCGGCGGTGGCTTTCGGATTGCCGCTGCTGCTAGCGGTCGCCGTCGGCGGACAGATCGGCAGCCTGCTCGCGGTGCGCTATCTGCCGCAGCGCGCGATCCGCTGGCTCACCGCGCTGCTGACGACCTATGTCGGCGCGCGGTTGCTGCTGGGCGCTTAGCGGAAAGTGGCTCCCCGAGTTGGATTCGAACCAACGACCAAGTGATTAACAGTCACAACCTGCGGCTGATCCAACCATGTGAATGCGAGCATTTTCTCCTTCAAATCCCTAGCGCTTTTGACGACGTTAGGGCCGCGAAGGGGAAGTGAAGGGAGTTGTGGAGGACACAGGAAAGGACACAGCAAATTGCTCGATCGCCCGACAGTTTGAAATTCCTTGTTCGCAATTTTTTCCGGCACGGTACTTTCAGAAATTGGGGGAGGGGGGGGTGTGATACCCTCAATGGAGCCATCACAGATTTGCTGCCGCGATCTACCACCACGTGGGGCGGTCCCATCGCACCTATCAACTTGTGTTTGGCGGGGAATTGGCCGAACACGTATCGACTTGAGAATAGGGCCTAACATCGTGAATCCCAAACTTGCTTTCGGCGTGTGTCTGCTTGGTTTTGCAACTCCCGCGCATCCCCAAGATGCGAACTTGATGGAGGCTTTCGTCAAGCCGCTTCAAAACACAAGTCGATATGGGGAAATCACTGTAGGCAAGGCCTTCATCGAGGGGCCGACGGTCGTGATGCCGATTAGGCATAAGGGTGATTGGGTCGGCACAACATCTGCGGACCTTGATAAGTTTGCGGACTTGATAACCAGCTCGATGTGCAGGCCCGAAATGGTGAAGGCGCTAACCGACGGGCGTTTCTCACTGACCCTGCGGCTCTTGAAGGCGAAGACGACTTTCTACGAGCGTGCCGTTGATGCTGCGTCCTGCCGACGCGCGATGGAGGTTAAGTATCGTGGCAGCGTAGAAGCCAGCTCAACCCCGATTCCTGGCAACGAAACTTTGCCGCTCTTCAGCTTCAAGGGCGTCGAAGCGACTAGACCTGTGGACTTCACAACCCTCGGACGCTGCTTCGACACCGATGGAGGAACGACTAGTTGTTTTGCAAGTGACGACCAAGTGGCGGGCGAAAGCGCCAGCGTGATCTATCGGTTTCGGGGCGGGCAACTGAGCCAGATGCGATTTTCATTTCCTGACTTCTCTGCAGCCAAGATACGCGAGGCGTTAGAGGCGAGATACGGGCCGCCGTGTCAAAGCGAAGACCGGGAATGGCAGAACAAGATGGGGGCGACTTTTTCGAACCCTACGTTCACTTGGTGTTTCCGCACTGGGGTCCTTCGGTTCGAAACGAGAGGCGAGAAAGTGGACGAAGGCAGGGTAGTCTATGCAGACACGAACCAGGCCGATCCTACGCCGCCCAAGGTGGACTTCTAACTGGATTACCGACGCGGCTCTATGTGGCGATAAACACTAGCACGACCGATCCCCAGCTTTCGTGCAATCTCCGCCGGGCGGCTGCCTTCTGCATGAAGACGCTGAACCTCTACCGCGTCGATAGTAGGCTTCCGGCCAGTGTACACACCAGCGGCTTTTGCCTTTGCGATACCTTCCGCCTGACGCTCCTTGCGAAGATCGGTTTCGAACGCCGCCACCGCTCCTAGAATGGCAAGCATCAGTCTGCCGGTTGAAGTGTCCGTATCGACCCCCCCTTGTTGCAGGCAACGGAACGACACACCCTTTTGCTGCAAACGTTCGATAATCTGGAATAGGTCGCCCACTGATCGAGCAAGGCGGTCGAGCCTGGTGACAACGAGCGTGTCTCCCTCACGAACGTAGTCCAGGCAGTCAGCAAGCTGCGTTCGCCCTTGAGCCGACAATCCGCTCTTCTTCTCCGAGAATACCTTGAAGCAACCCGCTTCCCTCAACGCGTCGTCCTGCACCTCCAGGCTTGTCCAATGCTGCTCACCCGAGCATAGCCCACCAATTGCCCGCTCATGCCAATCTCCGTCTCGTTAGGGTCTAGACCCTCACGAAATGACACGCCCAGACCTTTTGGTCAACCCTATTGAGACGATATAGCTGTCTCATCGCGCTGTCTCGCCAGGGTTTACCCTAAAAGACGTCAGCCCGGCGAAGCCATTGCCTGCCTCCGCGAATGCGATAGCTAATGGGAATGCCATCAGATTTCTTAGACGATGAACCGCGTGATCCCATCGCGGAGCTGCCTACGGAAAAATTGGAACGCGCGATGGCTCTTCGTGATGGCCTAGTATCCCACTGTGCCAATGGGTCGATTGACGAACAGGTATACCGTGTGTTGCGGCGAGAATTCATGAATGACCCCGCTACATCGCGTCTTCTGCCCCGCTTCGTCCGTGTGAACCAAGATACGGGGGCACTGTGGTCCTACTTCAAGGGCTACAACCCGAGCTGGGAACCTCGGCGGCAGCATGTCCGCAGCGAATTTGTACCGCTAATCGACTACCTTGAGACGTTGGGTGCGCCGTCCGACTTCGTTGTTACCGACGCGATGACCACCTTTGACGCCGAGGGGATCGCGGACACCTGGAGTAAGGCTTTAGCGCGGCGGGAAGTTGATCCGGCTGGCGCCATCACGTCGGCGCGGGTATTGCTTGAAAGCGTATGCAAGCACCTGCTCGAAGATGACGGGGAGCCGTCGTACGGCCCTAACGATGACCTACCCAAGCTTTACCGCCAAGCGTCCGAGCGATTGAACCTCTCGCCGTCGCAACATGCTGAGGATGCTTTCAAGCGCATTCTAGGAAGCGCGGCGAGCGTCGTGGAAGGTCTGGGGACGTTGCGGAACAAGGTCGGTGATGCGCACGGCGGCGGCCGCAAGCAAGTGAAGCCCGCCCCGCGACACGCCGCGTTGGCAGTGAACCTGGCTGGCAGTATGGCACTGTTTTTAATCGAAACGGCAAGGGCGCAGAAGCAAGATGTATAATCTGTTCGTATCTGCGGGAGCGGATGCTTGGAATGGTGAACCCTGGCGCATCGAGGCGTCCCGATGCGTTCGTGAATACACAGATGAAGCTATCACGCGCGACTACGGTGATTTGGACAGCGCCGCCATCGAAGCATTGAAAAAGCTTCCTGCGATTTTCGCCTACGAAAGCGGCAACGAACGTGACCCAAAATTTGGCGTGATCCGCGACATCGTCAAGCGTCAGGGCGCGGTTCAAATCGAATACGAGATTATCCCTGTCGAGCCGTTTCTCACTGCCAATGATTTGGATTCCCTCAGTTTTGAATTGGACATCGCAAGGTGGGAAATGAACCGGACCCATTGGGCGGTGAAGGACGTGAACCTGCCAAAGGAATTGCACCGGCGGGGCATTACGTTGCCTGCCTGGGTGCAAGGAATTGCGAAGGCGGTCGACATCACGACCCATGAGTTTGATGTTGCACTATCCTTCCCGGGTGAAGTTCGCGCAACGGTGGAAGAAGTCGCGTCTCATCTCGAACGCCTGGTTGGTCCGAACGCATACTTCTACGACAACAATTACGTATCTCAACTTGCCCGTCCTGCGCTAGATGTCCTTCTGCAGGATATTTATCGACACCGATCAAAGCTGGTCGTGGTTTTCCTCAGCTCCGATTATCAACGCAAGGATTGGTGTGGTATTGAATTCCGGGCGATTAGAGACATTATCGCCCAACGTGATCATAACCGAATCATGTTCATTCGAACGGATGACGGCGAAGTGGAGGGGGTGTTCGCAACCGATGGCTACGTGGACGCCCGTCAGTTCGGACCAGCGCAGGTAGCCCAGTTCATAAAAGAGCGGGTCGAACTTCTCTAGCTCGGCATTTTCTCAATTGCCTAGACGTCCCCGGCATCTGGGCGGTAAAGTCCGCGCTGAAACCCGACGAAACTCGCCCTAATGTCCCTCGCGCTTCCAAGTTCACTCGCCGCGTCGTGCGTGCTGCCGTACTTGAGCGTCAGCAGCCCTTTGAGGTTTTCTGTGTCGAGTTGGTCCACGCCTTCCTCGACGTAGTGCGATAACACGAAGTCCAGAAACTCCTGCGTCTTCGCGTCGTAGGGCGAGAGGATGTCGGCACGGCGTTGGGCAACCCGCTCGATTCGTGGTGTCGGCGCGCGGGCGTAAGCGATATAGGCCAGCACGTCGAACAAGTCGCTATCCTCGGCGCGGGTAAGCTTGCGGATTTCACCGAGTTGGTCGCCGGCAAAGCCGCGTTCCGCCAAGCCGGATAGCAACGCCTTCCTGGTCGCCGGATCGCTCCAAATCTCGCGTAGCTCGGCTTCGTCGCGGAACAGCGCGGGCAATTGGCCGAACAGCGTTTCGATGAACTGTGCGGCGGACATGGGCTTGCCGTCCGGTCCCATGAACATTGTTGCCTCGATGTGCTGGAAAGTCCGCTCCTTGCCGTCTGCCAGCTTAATCTTGAGCCGCGTTGGCCGTTGGTCCCCGTCATCGTCGTCGGGCATTCCTTGGCCACTTGCGGGGTCTTCAGGCTTAGGATCGCGCGGTCCCTTCGGGTCGGCTGGCTCCGGATCGATCGGTTCGCCGTCCCACGCCGGGTCTTGAAAGTGCTGGTGGGCTTTCACGAAGTCGAGGATCGTGAAGTAGTCCTTCCCCTCGTAAAGCCGCGTTCCGCGCCCGATGATCTGCTTGAATTCGATCATCGAGTTGATTGGTCGCAGCAGCACGATGTGCCGGACATTGCGGGCATCCACCCCCGTCGAAAGTTTCTGCGAGGTGGTCAGGACGGTCGGGATCGTCTTCTCGTTGTCCTGAAACTGACGGAGAAAATGCTCGCCCACCGCGCCATCGTTCGCCGTCACACGGACGCAGTAGTTGGGGTCGTTGTTCGGCTTGTTCTGATTGATCAGGTCGCGGATCATCGCCGCGTGATCCTGCGTGGCGCAGAAGACGAGCGTCTTCTCTTTCGGCCCGATCTTGGCCATGAAGGTGCGGACGCGGTATTCCTCGCGCTGGCGGATTTCGATGCGTCGGTTGAAGTCGGCTTCGGTGTAGCGCCGCCCTTCCTCTACCTCGCCTTCCAGCACTGCGTCGTCGGCGGTGTAGATATACTCGTCGATGGTGGTGGCGAGTTGCAGCACTTTGAAGGGCGTCAGGAAGCCGTCGTTGATGCCGTCCTTCAGCGAGTAAACGTAGCGCGGCTCGCCGAAGTAGGCGTAGGTATCGACATTGGTGTCGCGCTTGGGTGTGGCGGTCAGGCCGATCTGCACCGCCGGGCTGAAATGCTCGAGAATGGCCCGCCAGGTGCTTTCATCGTTGGCACCGCCACGGTGGCATTCGTCGATCACGATGCAGTCGAAGAAGTCCGGTGGATACTCGCCAAAGTATGGCTGCGGCTCGCCCGCTGCGCCGGTGCCGGACATGAAGGTCTGGAAGATCGTGAAGAACACGCTGGCGTTCTTGGGGACGCGACCCTTCTTGCGAATGTCGGCTGGCTCGACCCGCGCCAGCGCCGCCTCCTCGAACGCGGAGAAGGCGTTGTAGGCTTGGTCGGCGAGGATGTTGCGGTCGGCCAGGAACAGAATGCGCGGGCGCCGGGTCGGCTCCTCGCCCGATTTCCAGTCGCGCAGATTCCACCGCGAATGAAATAGCTTCCAGGCGATTTGGAAGGCGATGGCGGTCTTGCCGGTCCCGGTCGCCAGCGTCAGTAGGATGCGATCATCACCGTCGGCAACTGCATCCAGCGCCGCCTCGATGGCGTTGTCCTGGTAGTATCGCGGCTCATAGGTGCCGCCGCGAGTCTCGTATGGCACGGCGGCGAAGCGGTCGCGCCAGGCGTTTTTTTCCGCGAAGGTCGTGTCCCATAGGCGGTCGGGCGAGGGATAGGCTTCGACATACCCCTCTTTCCCAGTGGCCATGTCGATTTGCCAAATGCCCCGGCCATTGGTGGAATACGCGAAGCGCGTTTGCAGCTTTCCAGCATAGAGCTTCGCCTGGCCCACACCTTCCGTGTCGGCAGCATCACGTTTCTTCGCCTCGATAACCGCGAGTTTGCGATTGCGGTAGGTCAGCACATAGTCCGCAGTCGTCGGCTCGCCACGCTTGCCCGCGCCTTGTAGCCGCCCAGGGCAAATCTGCTCGCGCCGCACCCGGCTATCCGGCACCTCACCCCAGCCAGCGAGCTTCAGCGCGGGGTCGATCAGCTCAGCGCGGGTTTCCGCCTCATTCATGCGGCTTCGGCTTGCCCCGCTGCGGAAAGATTGCCGGAGAAAGCCCGTCGCAGGATGGCATCTTTCAACTCGTGGAGCAGCTCAATCTCGATGCATCTCTCGCGCTTTAAGCGCCTAACGAAAGACCTTAACTCATCCAAGCGGGCAACGAGTTGCTCTTGTTTCGCCTGAACGGTTGGAAGGAAGATCAAGGCATCAGTTATCCTGGACGGTGCAGTATGGCGTACCATAGTACCAGTTGATGTCGAGCGAACGTGTGCCAAGTATCGTCTGGTTTGCATGCCGTAGTAGACAAGTCGAAGAGGGACGGTCGAAGACTTCGGTATAACTCGTCCGATACGCTGATTGTGTAGAACACCTTCGCATTCAACAAACGCAGGGCGGCCAAGAATCTTCATTCTGCTAGAAAGATCAGTCATGAC
>JBGSBH010000023.1:0-16753 GCA_041730635.1 Cypionkella sp. | reverse complement strand
CGGTCGGTCATCCCGGCAATGAAATCGGCGAGGTGCCGGCGGCCGAGCCCGAGCGCAGCCGGCACCTCGCCGATTTCATTGCCGGGATGACCGACCGCTTCGCGATCGATCAGTGCACCCGCATCTTCGGCCGCCCGCCCGCCCCCCCCGGTTCGCCGCCTGCAACTGGTCCGGATGGTAGTACAGGCGCTCGTACATGAAGCGCTTCAGCGAGCGCTCCTCTTCTGCCATCACCGGCGAGAACGTCGCAAGAGGGCCCGGGTAAGCGCGCACCTCGGCGACGCTGCGCAAGGCGGCGGCGTTCGCCCGCGTGGTCTCGATCACGTCGTTCACCATCAGCCCAATCCGCGTGCGCACCAGCTCGCGCAGCCGCTGCTCTGGCGCGGCATGCGGATAGCGCGCCTCGATCGCGCGGTATTGCTCGGCGAGCGGCGGCAGCTCGAGCAGGTCATCGAGTACGAGGAACCCCGCCCGCAGCCCGTCGTCGATGTCGTGGTTGTCGTAAGCGATGTCGTCGGCCAGCGCGGCGACTTGCGCCTCCAGGCTGGGCCAGTCGCCGAGATCGAGCGGGAATGCCGCGTCGAGCTCGGCCAGCGCCCAGTTGGGCGCGGCCACCGGGCCGTTATGCTTGGCGAGACCTTCGAGTACGTCCCACGAGAGGTTCAGCCCCGGGTGCTCGCAATAGGGGCTCTCGAGCCGCATCAGCACGCGGAGCGTATGCGCGTTGTGATCGAACCCGCCGCGCTGCGCCATCGCCTCGCGCAGCGCGTCCTCGCCCGCATGGCCGAACGGCGGATGGCCGATATCGTGCGCGAGGCACAGCGCCTCGGTCAGGTCCTCGTCGAGCCCGAGCGCGCGGGCGATCACCCGGCCGATCTGCGCGACCTCCAGGCTGTGAGTCAGCCGGGTGCGATAGTGATCGCCGTCGGGGGCGATGAACACCTGGGTCTTGGACTTCAGCCGGCGGAAGGCGATCGAGTGGACGATCCGGTCGCGGTCGCGCTGGAACTCGCTGCGCGGCCCCCGCGCGCCGGCGCGGTGTTCGGGGAACTCGCGGCCGCGGCCCGCGGCGGGATCGGCGGCGTAGGGGGCGAGCATCATTGGCGCCCGAGCGATTACGCAGCGCGATTCGGCGAGGCAACGGGAACAGGAGCGGAACGGGCCGGACCTGCCCGATAAATCGGGCCGCGCATCGAAGTCGACACGCGGCCCGCGAGGTACCCGGCCCGGTGCGACCCGCCGGAAGCTTATGCGGCTTGCCTAGCCTAGTCGGATCCGAGAATCCACTCGACCGCGGCGGGGGGGGGGGGGGGCGCGTCGAATCGAACACCGGCAGGACGTTGGCATCGACGTCGACGATCATCGCCAGTTCGGTGCACGCCAGCACGATCGCATCGGCGCCGTCCTGCTCCTTCTGGGTGATCCAGGTCTTGAGCTTGCGCTCGGCGTCGCGGGTCGCCTTGCCGCGCATCAGTTCGTCGTAGATGATCCGGTCGATCTCCCGCGCGGCGTCGACGTCGGGCGGCAGCAGATCGACGCCGTGGGCGACCAGCCGCCGACGATAGAAGCTCTCGGTCATCACGTTGCGGGTGCCGATCAGCGCCGCACTTTCGACCTTTGCCGCCTGCATCTCGCGCCCGACGCAGTCGGCGATATGCAGCACCGGCACCCCGGCAGCCTCGGCCACCCGGTCGTAGACTTTGTGCATCGAGTTCGCGGCGATCAGCAGCGCCCCTGCACCGGCGTCGGCCAAGCGGCGCGCGCTGTCCGACAGCACTTCCGCCGCGTGGTCCCACCCCGCGTCGTCGGCAATCGCGCGCAGCGAGGCGAAATCGAGGCTTTCGATCAGCAGCGGCGCGCTCGCTTCGGGGGCCACCTTGCGCTGGATGCCGCGGTTGATCAGCTCGTAATAATCGCGAGTGGAGACCCAGCTCATCCCGCCGATCAGGCCCAGCTTGCGCAATCGATCCTCCTCGTCCGATGGGTGGGCGCATAAGCGAGCGGCGGCGCCGCCCGCAAGCTAGCTCCGGCTGGCTTCCCCAGCGGTGCTCGCCGCGTGCCAGGCGCGGAGCATCCGCACGGTCGCGTCGGGAGCTTCCTCCATCGGCAAGTGACCGATCCCGGGCAGCACTTCGAGCCGGGCACCGGGAATGCGCTCGGCCAGCCAGCGGCCCGAGGAGAGCGGGATGAGACCGTCCTCCGCGCCCCAGATCACCAGCGTCGGCACCTTTAGCGCAGCAAGCTGGGCGGGCGTGAACGGCTGCTGCGCCTGCGCGAAGCGGCGACCGGTGGCCGCGCGGTTGCCGGGATAGCGCAACAGCTCCCAGTAGCGGTCGACCGCCGCGTCGGTGACCACCGCCTGATTGGAAACGCTCTGCCGTAGGCTGCGCTCGATCAGCGAGCGCGGGACCACCGCGCTCAGCACGCTCGACACCCCGGGCGGGCGCGCGAGGGTGAAGCCGAGGTTGCCCCTCGCCTCCTCCAGCCGCGGCGCGCCGCCGGCATCGACCAGCACGAGCCCGGCCAGCCGCTGCGGCTGCGCGAGGGCGTATTCGAGCGCGATGCCCCCGCCCATCGAATTGCCGGCGAGCACGAACCGCTCGAGCCCGAGCTTGTCGGCCACCCGGCCGACATCCGCGGCGAACGCCCGCCGGCTGTAGGCGTCGTCCGGTGCGGGGCCGGTGAGGCCATGCCCGCGCTGATCGAACCGGATCACCCGCCAGTCGCGCTTCAAGCGCTCGGTCCACGGCTGCCAGGTGTGGAGATCGGCGTTGGACCCATGGAGCAGCACGATGGCAGGGGCGTTGCGCGGCCCCTCGTCGCGCAGATGCACGGCGAGACCGTTACCGAGCCGAACGAACTGCGACGGCGCGCCGCCGTACTTCGCGCGCATCGCGACGGGGTCGGTATCGGGGACGCGAAAGATCAGGAACGCGGCCACCGCCAGCGCGGCAACCACCGCCAGAACCTTCACGATGCGCTTCACCGGCGCAATCCGGCGATCCATCTCTCGACCGCGGCGAGCCCGTCGCGATCGACCGTCGCCTTGCCCAGTTCGGGCATGGCCACCCCGCCTTCGGTGCTGGCCATTCGGTGGACCATGATCGACCGCTCGGGATGGCCGGGGACCACCGCGAACTCGAGCCCGCCCGAGCCGCGCCCTGCCGCTACGGGGCGCTTGCCGATGCCGATCGCGGTCGGGTCGTGCTGCTCCCAACGCAAGTCGAGCCCGCTGTTCGAGGCCATCCCGCCCGGGCGGTGGCAGTGCGCGCAGTTGACGTCGAGATAGGCGCGCGCCGCGCTCTCGGGCGTCGCCGCGGCGCGCTGCTCCCACTTCGGGAAAGTGTCGCTGCCGGCCGGGACCGCCGCGAGCGCGCCTTTCGCCACGAGCCCGTCGAGCCAGGCCGAATCGAGATTGCGCGCCTTGGGACCGAGCGGGATCACCGCGCCGTTCAGACCGTGGCACTCCTTGCACTGGTTCTTGTTCGGGATGCGATAGGAGATTGCCTCCCCTGCCGGCGTGGTGACCGGCACCCGCGCCCCAGCGAGTGCCAGGCGGGCCTCGGTCTGTTCGGCGTTCCATTGATAGGGCAGCGCCACCCATCCTTCCGCGCGGTGGAGCAGCAGCCGCGTTTCGATCAGCTTGCGCGCGGCGCCCTCGCCGAAAGCGAACGTCTTGACGAGCGCGGTGCCGACCGGGAACTGCAGCAGCCCGTCCTCGCCCGCGGCGAGCTTGGCGCCTGCGGGCAGGTAAACGAAGCGCAGCTTCTCCGCCCCGTCCGAATAGAGCGGGGTGTTGAGCCGGTAGGGCACGACCCCCGCCGCCGGCGCCTGCTTCGCGGCATCGGCGAACAGGGCGAATTCGCTCAAGGTCGCGGGCATGCCTTCGGCGATCGCCGCGGTATTGACCGCCGCAGGCGTGGCCGCGCGCGCCGCG
Organism: Cypionkella sp.; assembly: GCA_041730635.1. Classification (GTDB taxonomy): domain Bacteria; phylum Pseudomonadota; class Alphaproteobacteria; order Sphingomonadales; family Sphingomonadaceae; genus Tsuneonella. The sequence continues at coordinate 12,816 of JBGSBH010000023.1, read as the reverse complement.
ATCGCCAGACCGAGCGCCGCCAAGGCTGCGAGAAGCGCTCTCATCGGCGGACGGCGGCTTCCATCGCGGGCGGAAGGACGATCGCCGGCAGGCTCGGCTTCTTCGCTGCGCTGGCGGGAGGAAGGATTTGCGGCTGCGCTTCGCTGCGCGGCTGGCCGGCGCGGGTGAGCCCGAGCGAGAGCACCGGCACGCCGTCGGCGATCACGATGTCGCGGCCGTTGCCGTCGTGCATGATCGGCGGGAACTGGCCGCCCAGGGCCTGGACCAGCGCCTCGCTGCCGCCCAGCGCGGGCTTCCACCCTGCGCGCCCGTGGGTGTTGCCGGTGATCAGCACGTTGACCGGATAGGGATTGTACTTCGCGTCCTTCGTCTCGTTCGGATAGGCGACGACGAGCACGTTGCCGGTGCCGTTCTCGGCGAAGGTGTTGCCGAACACCTCCACGTTGTAGTGGCTCATCACCATCACCCCCATGCCGGTCGGCACGGTGGCGACGATGTTGCCGGCAGGCGCGAAGTTGGGGGTGTTGTTCTCGACCACCACATTGTCGAACACCCGCACGTCTTTCCCGCCCTGCTGAGGGATGTCGGGCAGGTCGAACACCAGGATCCCGCCAGTGTTGTTCACCGCGACGTTGTTGTAGACGTCGGCGCCGTAGCTGTTCTCGATCTCGATCCCGGCGACGTTGAACTTCGCCACCGAGTTGCGCACGACGATGTTCTTCGATTGGCCGACGTAGATGCCGGCGTCGGACGAACCGATCGCGGTGACCGAATCGACCAGCACGTTGGTGCTTTCGACCGGATAGATCGCGTAGGCCCCGTTTTCGGGGTGCGGCCCGCGGGTCCATTCGACGCGGACCTTGTAGTAGACGATGTTGTCCGCGCCCTTCGACTTGATCCCGTCGCCCTTGGTGTCGATCACCGCGAAATCGCGCAGCACGACGTTGTCGCTCGTCACCAGCAGCCCCTCGCCGGCGTCCTTCTGGCCGGAGAAGTCGAGCACCGTGCGGTCCATCCCGGCACCGCGGATGGTGACCCCGTTCACGTCGAGGCTGATCCCGTCGGTCAGCACGAAGCGCCCCGGCCCGAGAACGACCTCGTCGCCCGGCTCGGCGAGGATCAGCGCCTCCTGCAGCCGGGCCTGCGCGTCGGGGCCGGCGGCGACTTCGCGGGTGGCGGCCGCGGCGGGCGCGAGGGCGGCGGGCGAAAGGCTCAGGGCGAGCGCGGCGATCAGGGTCATCCTCATGGGTGCGAGAGTGCTGCTGACAGTCCTGTAAGTCAATCCGCTCGACAGCTTGCGCGACTCGGGAGGGAAGCGCATTCTGCCGCCCTCACAGCACCGGGGAGCTTGCCATGCGTATCAAGCTGCTTGCGGGGGGATTGCTGTTGACGCTCGCCACCCCCGCCTTCGCCGAGAACTGGGACTTCGTGCTCGTCAACAAGACCGGCAAGACGATCAAGCTGGTAGAACTGGCGGAGGCCGGCAGCGGCGCCTGGGCGAAGGACAAACGCGACGAGGACGTCAGCACCGGCAAGATCAAGCCCGGCGAGGACTACACCGTGCATTTCGAGAAGCTAGGCGAAGCCTGCAAGTTCGATGTGCGGATGACGTTCGACGACGACAGCCAGGCGGTGTGGGCCGGGTTCGACGTGTGCAAGTACGCGTTCGGCGATTTCTCGCTCAACGGCGACCTGCCGGTGGTGAAAGGGACCTAGCCGAGCCCCACCGCGCACAGGCCCGCCGAGCTGGCGGTGACCGCGATCACCTCGCTGTCGCCCACCCGGCGGACCCGTTCGAGATATTCGGCGATCGTCACCGGCCGCTCGCGCTCGCCGGCGCGGGCCTTCAGCGCCTCGAGCTTCTTGAGCTGGGCGATCGTCAGCCGATCGACCATCCGCCCGGCCATGCAATCGGCGTTGCCTTGCGACAGCCCCGCTTCGACCAGCGCGGAACGGACGCGGTCTTCCGCGATCGTCTCGACGCAGCCGGCGAGCAATCCCGCGGCTACCGCCGCTCCCAACAGGCTCTTCATCGGTCCAGCGCCTTCACGATATCTTCGACCATCTTCTTGGCATCGGCGAGCAGCATCATCGTCTGGTCCATGTAGAACACGTCGTTGTCGACGCCCGCATAGCCGACGCCGCCCATCGAACGCTTGATGAAGAAGACTTGTTTCGCCTTTTCTACGTCGAACACCGGCATGCCGTAGATCGGGCTGGTCTTGTCGGTCTTGGCCGCCGGATTGACCACGTCGTTCGCCCCGATGATGAACGCGACATCGGCCTGCGCGAACTCGGAGTTGATGTCCTCCAGCTCGAACACCTCGTCGTAAGGCACCTGCGCTTCGGCGAGCAGCACGTTCATGTGCCCGGGCATGCGCCCCGCGACCGGGTGGATGGCGTACTTCACCTCGACGCCCTTGGCCTTGAGCTTGTCGGCCATCTCGCGCAGCGCGTGCTGCGCCTGGGCGACCGCCATGCCGTAGCCGGGGATGATGATCACCTTCTCCGCCAGCTCGAGCATGTAGGCGGCGTCTTCCGCGCTGCCCGACTTGTAGGGCCGCTGTTCCCTTGCTTCGCCGGCAATTGCCGCATCGGCGCCGAAGCCGCCGGCGATCACCGAGATGAAGCTGCGGTTCATCGCCCGACACATGATGTAGCTGAGGATAGCGCCCGAGCTGCCGACCAGCGCGCCGGTGACGATCATCGCGGTGTTGTGCAGCGTGAACCCCATCGCCGCCGCCGCCCACCCCGAGTAGGAGTTAAGCATCGAGACGACGACGGGCATGTCCGCCCCGCCGATCGGGATGATCAGCAGGAACCCGATCGCGAAGGCCAGCGCGAGCACGATCCAGAACAGCCAGCCCTCCCCCGGCCCGGCATCGGCGGTGAGCGCGTAGGCGCCGGTGAGCCCAAGGATCGCGATCAGCGTGCCGAGGTTGATCGTGTGCCGCCCCGGGAGCAGGATCGGTGCCCCGCTCATGTTGCCGTTGAGCTTGGCGAACGCGATCACCGAACCCGAGAAGGTGATCGCCCCGATCGCCGCGCCCAGTGCCATCTCTATGCGGCTGACGGCGAGGATGTTGCCGTCCAGCCCGAGGATGCCGCACGCGCCGGGATTGAGGAACGCCCCCACCGCCACCAGCACCGCGGCAAGGCCCACGAGGCTGTGGAACGCCGCGACGAGCTGCGGCATCGCCGTCATCGCGATGCGGCGCGCGATGATCCAGCCGACCGCGCCGCCGACGCCGATGGCGCCGAGGATCTCCGGCAGCGAGGCGACCTCGTGCGTGACCAGCGTCGTCACCACCGCGATCAGCATGCCCGCCATGCCGAAGCGGTTGCCGCGCTGGCTGGTCGACGGGCTCGACAATCCACGCAGCGCGAGGATGAACAGCACCCCCGCCGCGAGATAGGCCAGCGCCACCCACGGGTTCACCGCGTGCACCGCGTCCGCCGCGAGGCTGAGGTCGGTGGTCTGCAGCTCCGGCAACGCCACCTCAGCGGTCCTTCTTCTTGTACATCGCCAGCATCCGCGCGGTGACCGCGAACCCGCCGAAGATGTTGACGCTCGCCAGCGCGACCGCCGCGAGGCCGAGCCACTTGGCGCTCGGGCTCCCTTCGGCCGCCGCCGCGATCAGCGCCCCGACCACGATCACCGAGGAGATCGCGTTCGTCACCGCCATCAGCGGCGTGTGCAACGCAGGCGTCACCGACCAGACGACATAGTACCCGACGAAGCAGGCCAGCACGAAGATCGACAGTATCGAGACGAAGTCCATTTACCTTACCTCCCCGGGACGGGGAGGGGGACCGGCCGCAGGCCGGTGGAGGGGACTCGCCACCCGCGCGACGATCGCCTCTGCGACGTCATCCGCATTGGCTAAAACTCGCGAAGCCGCCACCCTCAAAACCCTGAACCCGTTTTCCGTCAGAAATCCGATGCGCCGTTCGTCGAACTTGGCCCGGTCGATTGCGTCGTGCGCACTGCCATCCACTTCGACCACGAAGCGCTCGGAAAGGCAGCAGAAGTCCGTGATGTATGGTCCGATCGGATGCTGGCGGCGGAACTTGTAACCCTGCGGGCGTTGGCGCAGACGCTGCCATAGCAGGCGCTCTGAAACCGTCATTTCCCTGCGAAGTTGGCGAGCGCGAACCACCGCTGGCCTCGCGACAAACTTCGAGTCTCCTCCACCGCGCTTCGCGCGGTCCCCCTCCCCGTGCCGGGGAGGCAGTTGGGCGTTGCCTGTCAACCCTTGAGCCTCGCGCTCACCACTTCGCCACCCCGCGTCAGCCGCACGGCATCGCCGATCTCGGCGTCGAGCACCGGGCGGCCCTGCTCCTTGTCCCAGAAGGCGGAGAGGAAGTTGTAAAGGTTGCGGGCATAGAGCGCGCTGGCATCCGCCGCCAGCTTGGCGGGGGTGTTGGCATAGCCGATGATCTTGACGCCGTGCTTCTCGATCACTTGATCGGCCACCGACCCTTCCACGTTGCCCCCCTGCGCCACCGCGAGGTCGAAGATCACGCTGCCGGGCTTCATCGTCGCGATCTGCGCTTCGGAGATCAGTCGCGGCGCGGCGCGGCCGGGGATGAGCGCGGTGGTGATGACGATGTCCTGCCTGGCGATGTGGCCGGACACCAATTCGGCCTGGGCCTTCCGGTATTCCTCGCTCATCTCGCTGGCGTAGCCGCCGCTGCCCTCGCCCTCGATCCCGGCGACGCTTTCGACGAACACCGGCTTGGCCCCGAGCGACTGGATCTGCTCCCTGGTAGCACTGCGCACGTCGGTGGCCGAGACCTGCGCGCCCAGGCGCCGCGCGGTGGCGATCGCCTGCAGGCCGGCGACGCCGACGCCCATCACGAACACCTTGGCCGCCTGCACCGTGCCGGCGGCGGTCATCATCATCGGGAACGCGCGGCCATAGGCGTCGGCGGCGGCGATCACCGCCTTGTAGCCGGCGAGATTCGACTGGCTCGAAAGCACGTCCATGCTCTGCGCGCGGGTGATGCGCGGCATGAACTCCATCGCCAGCGCTTCCAGCCCGGCCGCCGCGTAGGCCTCGACCCGCTCGCGCCGTCCGAAGGGATCGAACATCGCGGCGACCCATGCCCCCGGACTGACGCCCGCGAGCGCGGCGGGATCGGGGGCGGCGACCCCGAGCACGATGTCGGCCCCGGCAGCCACGTCTTTCGCCGCGCCGACCACCGCCCCGGCTTCCGAGAACGCGGCATCGGGAATGCTCGCCGCGACCCCCGCGCCGCTTTCGATCGCCACGGCGGCGCCCAGCGCGGCGAACTTGCGCGCGGTCTCCGGCGTCAGCGCGACGCGGGTCTCGCCCGGCTCGGTTTCCTTGAGGACGGCAATCCGCAAGGGGATCGTCGTCACTCGGCGATGAGCACGAGGATCAGCAAGGTCAGCAGCGCGATCAGCGGCACCGACCATTTGAGCAGCGTGATGAAGCCGCCATAAGTGCCGCGATGGGCCTTCATGTCGTTGCCGGTCGCCATCTGTTGCTTTCCCTGAATTGCCTGTCGGCCCGCCTCCTATCGCGCCGGCGGGGCAGGCTCAACCCTGCGGCCGGCATGGGCATGCGCTTAAGCGGACCTTTACCCCTGTCCCGTATTCGGTCGTTCTGTTTCGGGACGGGACACGCGGGACATGACCGACGGCGACCACCGCCTGCTGATGCTGATCGACGACGAGCCGGCGCAAAGCCGGCTGATCGCCGCGCTCGCCGCGCGCGAGGGCTGGCGCACGCTGGTCGTCGGCGACCCCGAGACCGCCATCGCCACCCTCGGCACCCGCCAGGGCATGCAGCTGTCCGCGATCATCCTCGACCAGTGGGTGCCGGGCGACGACGCCTGCCGCCTGATCGAAGAATTGAAGGCCCGCCGCCCCGGCCTGCCGATCCTGATGCTGACCGCCAGCGCTTCGCCGCTGCTGGCGGTGGAGGCGATGCGCGCCGGCGCGAACGATTACCTGATCAAGCCGGTCGCCCCGGACCGGCTGATGCAGGCCCTGCGCAGCGCGACCCAGCGCGAGGCTCCGCGCGACGAACTGCAGCCGCTGACCGAAAAGCTCGGTCAGGTGCTCGATTTCGACGCCATGATCGGCACCGCGCCCAACTTCCGCGCCGCGCTCGCTAAGGCGGCCAAGTCCGCCCGCGGTCACGGCAACGTGCTGATCGAGGGCGAAAGCGGCACCGGCAAGGAGATGCTTGTGCGCGCGATGCACGCCGCCTCCCCGCGCGCCAGGATGCCGTTCCGCCTGATCAACGCGCGCGCGGTGCCGGCGAACTCGGTCGAATCGGTGCTGTTCGGGCACGAGCAGAATGCCTTTCCCGGCGCCTTCGAGCGGCAGGGCGGCGCGATCCAGCAATGCGACGGCGGAACCCTGGTGCTCGACGAGGTCGACCGGCTGTCGCTCGACACGCAGGAGCGCCTGGCCGAAGTGCTGGCCACCGGCGTCGTCCGCCCGCTCGGCGCGCGGCACGGGTTCAAGATCGACGTGCGGGTGCTGTCGGCCAGCAACCTGCCGCTCGGCGCTCTCGGCGATGCCGGCTACTTCCACCCCGCGCTCCACGCCCAGCTCGCCGCGACCACGATCACCCTGCCGCCCCTGCGCGAGCGGACCGGCGACATCCAGGCGCTCGCCCGACACTTCCTTGCCCGGATCGGCGAGCAGCCGGGCCTGCGCGCGCTCACCATCACCGATGGCGCGCTGGCGCTGCTGGCGGCATTCGACTGGCCGGGCAACGTCCGCCAGTTGCAGGCGGTGCTGTTCCGGGCGGCGGTGTTCTGCGAAGGTGACGCGCTCACCGCCGACAGCTTCCCCCAGTTGAGCGAGATGCTCGGCCACCCGGTCGAGGCGCGCGATCCGCGCCAGGACGGGGTCGGCGTGATGCTCTACACCGACGACGGCAACCTGCGCAGCCTCGAGGAGATCGAGGCCGACGTCATCCGCCTCGCGATCGGCCACTATCGCGGGCGGATGACCGAGGTCGCGCGGCGGCTCGGCATCGGCCGTTCGACCCTCTACCGCAAGCTCGGCGACCTCGGCATCGACAACGTCGCCTGAGCCGGTAGCTCAGTCGAGCGCCGAGAAGTCGGTCAGCGCCGCGTCGCGCAGGCCGCGCCAGACGTTGCGAGCCTGGACCGTCTCCGCCACGTCATGGACCCGGATCAACTGGACCCCGGCATCCATCGCCTTGACCGCCAGCGCGACGCTGCCACCCAGGCGCTGGTGGGCCGGCGCCTCGCCCGACAGCGCGCCGATCATCCGCTTGCGGCTCGCCCCCAGCATCAGCGGCTGGCCGAGCGCGTGGAACAGCGGCAGTGCATTCATCAACGCGAGATTGTCGGCGAGCGACTTGCCGAACCCGAGCCCTACGTCGAGCACGATCTTCTCGCGCGCGATACCCGCGGCGATCGCGGCGTCGCGCCGCGCGGCGAGCCAGTCGAACACCTCGAACACGACGTTCTCGTATTCGCTGTCCGAATGGAGGTCCTCGCCGGCGCCCGGCGCGTGCATCAGCACCACCGGACAACCGCGCGCAGCAACGAGCTCGGCCATCCGCGGGTCTCGGCGCAGCGCGGAGACTTCGTTGGCCATCTGCGCGCCGGCGCCGAGCGCCGCTTCGAGCACCGCGGAGCGCCGGGTATCGACGCTGATCGCCGCACCCATCGCCGCGCAGTATTCGACCGCCGGCACCACGCGGGCGATTTCGTCCCCTTCCCACACCGCCGAGGCGCCGGGCCGGGTGCTCTCCCCGCCGATATCGACCAGTGCGGCGCCCGCCTCGAGCATGGCGGCGGCGTGCGCGCGGCCTTCGTCGGGGCGATCGAGGAACTTGCCCCCGTCGGAAAAACTATCGGGCGTCACGTTGAGGATGCCGGCCACCTGCGGCTGGTCGAGCCGGATCATCCGCTCGCCGAGCTGGAGCGGCGGGTGCGCAGTGCGCAAGTTCGCCCACTGGTCCTCGGCATCGTCGGCAAGCTCCCGGGGCAGCTTGGCGAACGTTTCCGCCGCGGTCTCGGGCGTGAAGCGGAGCCGCTCGACAACCTCGCCGCCCCGCCGAACGATCGCCGCGAAACGATGCGCATACACGAGTCCGCCAGCGAGGCGCACGGCATCGCCCGCCTCGCTCTGCGGGCTGCCGGTGAGGCCGATGGGCATGAGGTAGAGCCGTTCGGTCATGGCGTGCGCCCTAACCATATCGTCATCTCCGCGAAAGCGGGGATCCAGCTCCAACGACCAAACTTGGTGCGACCGCTCGAGATGGATTCCCGCCTCCGCGGGAATGACGAGTTAGAATGGTTGGGCTTAGTCCTCCACGCTGAGCAGGTAGAGCTGGCGCGCGGCGTCGATCGGCTTCACCTCGCCGCCCGCCTCGTAGTGCCAGAAGACCCAGCCGTTGCAGCTCGGCGCGCCCTGCAGGTCCTTGCCGAGCCCGTGGATCGATCCGGAGGCCTTGTCGCACGCGAGCGAGCCGGCGGCGCGCACCGTCGCGGTCCACCGCCGCCGCTTGTCGAACACCTGGGTACCGGGCGGCACCAGCCCCGCTTCAACCACCGCGCCGAACGCGACCTTGGGCGCAGAGCGGGGGCTGGCCATCGTCGCCAGCGCGCTTTCGTCGAGCGGGAGCTCGCGGGCGATGCGCTTGGTAGCAACCTCGCGGTAGGCGGGCTCGCGCTCGCACCCGATCCACTGCCGCCCGAGCCGCGTGGCGACCGCCCCGGTGGTGCCGGTGCCGAAGAACGGATCGAGCACCACATCGCCCTGCTCGGTAGTCGCCAGCAACACGCGATAGAGCAGCGCCTCGGGCTTCTGCGTCGGGTGCGCCTTGTGGCCGTTTTCCTTCAGGCGTTCCTGCCCGCCGCAGATCGGGATTACCCAGTCGCTGCGCATCTGCAGCTCGTCGTTCAAGGTCTTCATCGCGCGGTAGTTGAAGTGATAGCGCGCCTTCTCCCCCATACTCGCCCAGATCAGCGTCTCGTGCGCGTTGGTGAAGCGGGTGCCCTTGAAGTTGGGCATCGGGTTGGTCTTGCGCCAGACGACGTCGTTGAGGATCCAAAAGCCCAAGTCCTGCAGAATAGCGCCGACGCGGAAGATATTGTGATAGCTCCCGATCACCCACAGCGCGCCATCGGGCTTCAGCACGCGGCGCGCCTCGCCGAGCCAGGCGCGGGTGAACTCGTCGTAGGTCTTGAAGCTGTCAAACCGGTCCCAGTGATCGGTCACCGCGTCGACATGGCTGCCGTCGGGCCGATTGAGCTCCCCGCCGAGCTGCAGGTTGTACGGCGGGTCGGCGAACACCAGATCGACGCTGGCGGCCGGCAGCCGCTTCATCGCCTCGACGCAGTCACCCGCCAAGATCCGCCCCAGCGGCAGCTCGGCCGGCACCTGCGCCCGGCGCGCACGGACCCGTGCGGTCTCCAAGACCCCCATCCCGTCTCATCCCCCTGATTCAACTTATCCACAGGGTGAGTCCAAGCGGACTCGCCGTCAAGCGGGGACCTGGGCGGTTCGTCGCAGAGCGCGCGGTTTCTTCGGACGGAACAAAAAGAGTCTAAGTTAAGCTCTTATAATCAGGTCGCTTCACTCAAGCCGCGAGATCGGCAGTGTGGCCGGAAAGACTCAATTCAAGCCGATTGGAGACCGGCGCGAAGCTGCGACGGTGAAGCGGGCACGGCCCATGCTCGGCGAGCGCCCTCAGATGCTCGGGCGTCGAATAGCCGACGTTGGTTTCCCACCCGTACTGCGGATGCACCTTGGCGTGGGCGCGCATGATCCGGTCGCGGTGAGTCTTGGCGAGGATCGAGGCGGCAGAGATGCACGGCTCGCTCTCGTCGCCGCCGACGATCGCGCGCGCCGGCCAGCGCCACGCGGGTTGCCGCTTGGCGGGAGTGAGGTTGCCGTCGACCAGAACCTGCAGCGGATCGCAGCCGATCACCTCGCACAATCGGCTCACCGCCAGCGTCATCGCCAGCATCGTCGCGTGGAAGATGTTGAGCGTGTCGATCTGGTCGACTTCGACCACCCCGATGCCGAACGCGCACCGGCGCCGAATGCGCTCTTCGAGGCGCTCGCGCTCTTCGCGGGTCAGCTTCTTCGAATCGTCGAGCCCCGCCGGGCGGGGCTTGCACAGCGCGACCGCTGCGGCCACCACGGGTCCCGCGAGCGGGCCGCGGCCCGCCTCGTCCACCCCGACGACCAGTGGGGTGGCAGCGAAATCCGGATGAGGTATTCCTGACAGCATGACCAAGCGACCGACGATCCTCGCCCTCCTATCCACCGCCGCCGTCGCGCTGGCAAGCTGCGGCGCGCAGGCCAATGGGGAAACGGCCGCCGATGCGCGCTCGACCCCCGCCCCGGTGGCCGAAGCGGGCGTACCCTTCACGGTCAAGGCGCATGGCGCGTTCAACGAGCCGTGGGCGGCGGCGTTCGCCCCCGGGACCAGCGTGCTGTTCGTCACCGAAAAGAGCGGGGCGCTGAAGTTCGTCGACCTGCCCAGCGGGCGGCTCGGTACGGTGAGCGGACTGCCCAAGGTCGACTACGGCGGCCAGGGCGGGCTCGGCGACGTGGCGTTCCTCCCCGGCGAGGCCGCGAGCACCCTCGGCCGGCGGACAATCTACCTGAGCTGGGCCGAGGCAGGCCAGCGGGACACGCGCGGTGCCGTCGTCGGCCGGGGCAGCCTGATCTGCGAGGAAGCCGACGCCTGCCGGATCGAGGGCCTGCAGGTGATCTGGCGCCAGCCGAAGGTTACCGGGCGCGGCCATTATTCGCACCGGATCGCCTTCGCCCCCGATGGCAAGACGATGTTCGTCGCCAGCGGGGACCGGCAGAAGATGGCGCCGGCGCAGGATACGGCGAACAACCTCGGCTCGATCGTGCGGCTGAACCTCGACGGCACGCCCGCGGCCGGCAACCCGCTCGCCGGGCAGGCGGGCAAGGCGCAGGACATCTGGTCGTGGGGGCACCGCAACATCCTTGGGCTCCAGTTCGACGCGCAAGGCAGGCTGTGGGATCTCGAGCACGGGCCCGCCGGGGGCGACGAGCTGAACCTCGTGAAGAAGGGCGCGAACTACGGCTGGCCGGTGGTTTCCGAGGGTGACCACTACGGCGGTGAGGACATCCCCCCGCATTCGACCCGGCCCGAATTCGCCCCGCCCGCGCTCGCCTGGACCCCGGTGATCGCGCCCGGCGACTTCATCTTCTACTCGGGCAAGCTGTGGCCGCAATGGAAGGGGCAGGCGATCATCGCCGCGATGAGCCCGTCCGGGCTGGTCCGCGTGGCGCTCAACGGCGAGCGCGCGCGCGAGATCGCCCGCTATCCGCTCGACAAGCGGATTCGCGAGGTCGTCGAAGGCCCGGATGGGGCGCTGTGGCTGCTCGAAGACAAGGCGGGCGGTCGGCTGCTCGAGCTGCGCCCGGCCCGATAGCCGCTCGACAGGCGGGGGGCCGGCCCCTATCGGCCCCGCGCCCATGCCGACCATCGTCCCCTTGTCCGCGGTCGCGCCGCACGACGTCGAAGCGCTGCTCGACGCGGCGTTCGAGCCTACCCGCAAGCAGCGGACCTCCTACCTCATTCGTCGTGGCACCGAGCCGCTGCCGGCGCTGAGCTTCGCCGCGCTCGACGATGAGGACTGGCTGGTCGGCACGATCCAGCTCTCCCCGGCCGCGCTGAGCGACGAGCAGGGGCGCGCCTTCCCACTGCTGATGGTCGGCCCGGTGGCGGTGCATCCGGCGCACCAGGGCGAAGGCTATGGCACCGCGCTGATGGCCGCCGCACTCGGCGCGCTCGACCTGAAAGCCCCGCTACCGCAGGTCCTGATCGGCGATGCCGCATACTACGGCCGGTTCGGCTTTGCCGAAGCGCCGCGCGGGTGGCGCTGCCCGGGTCCGTGGGGCCCGGCGCGGCTGCTGGTGCGCTGCGCGGACCTTGCGGCGCTGCCCGAAGCGGGCCTGCTCGGCCCCTGGCCTAGCGGCGGCTTGGCGAACTGAACGCCATCTGGCATCGCGGCGCCCGATGCCCTACGAGCCCCCGCCCGAGATCGCCGGACTCTCGCTCGCCGAGCTCGCCGCGGCGGTCGAGGCGCGCAAGCTGCCCCCGGTCGAGCAGTGGGCGCCCGTCGCCACCGGCGACAGCGGCATGGCGATCCGCGCCGACGGGAGCTGGACGCACGAAGGCAGCCCGGTCACCCGCCCGGCGATGGTCCGCGCGTTCGCCTCGCTGCTGATGCGCGACGAGCAGGGGCACTGGCTGGTCACCCCCGCGCAGAAGCTGTCGGTCGCGGTCGAGGATGCGGCCTTCCTCGCCACCGACCTCGTGCAAAAGGACGGCGCGCTGGCGTTCCGCCTCAACACCGACGAGATCGTCATCGCCGGGCCCGGCAATCCGCTGGTCGCGCGGGGCAGCGCCGACACCCCGAGGCTCTACCTTGTGGTTCGTCGCGGTTGCGAAGCGCGGCTCAACCGGTCGACTTACGAGCAGCTCGCGCTGCTGGCGGACGACAGCTGGGAGGTCGCCAGCAACGGCGCGCGCTTCTCGCTGATCCCGGCATGAACCGGCTGTTCGACCGGCTCGCGCGGGAATTCGCGGACGGCCACGCGCGCGAGATCGAGCTGCTGGCGGATGCGATGGCCCCGCCCGACGAGCTGCACGCCGCCGCGGTGCTGATCGCGGTGACCGACCGGCCGGAGCCCGGCGTGATCCTGACGCACCGGCCGCAGTCGATGCGCCAGCACGCCGGGCAGGCGGCTTTCCCCGGCGGTCGGCTCGCTCCCGGAGAGGCCGCGGTCGCGGCCGCCTTGCG